>NZ_JBIUWM010000037.1:0-62693 GCF_044743445.1 Pseudomonas sp. NPDC087615
ATAACTCATTGAATCTCAAGGAGTTTTTCGTTTCGACTGCGCCGGAAGTGGGGCGAATTATAGGCTTCCAGAATCTGCCGTCAACCGTTAATTTCGCTTTTCTATCAATCACTTGCAGATCGGTTAAAAAACATCCAGATCCGCCTCTAACCAGGATCGAAACACCATTCCTCTATATAGAAGAAATGGTCAGAGCACCCCCTCCTCCTTCAGCGTAGCAACCGCTCCCGCCTCCAAACCCAATACCCGCTGTAATACCTCCAGCGTGTGCTCACCCAATAAAGGAGGCGCTCGGCGATACTCGACCGGGGTCTGCGACATCCGAATAGGGCTCGCCACCTGGGGTACCATCCCTGCCAACGCGTGCGGCAACTCAATCGCCAACCCCCGCGCCTTCACTTGCGGATCATCAAATACCTGCGACAGATCGTTGATCGGCCCACACGGCACACCCGCCAGCTCCAACTGGGCCACCCATTCAGCCGTAGTCTTGAACACCGTCGCCTGTCGGATGAGGGGAATCAGCACCGCCCGGTTCGCCACCCGCAGCTTATTAGTAGCGAATCGCGGATCATCAGCCCACTGCGGCTGCCCCGCCACTTCCGCGAATTTGCGGAACTGACCGTCATTACCCACGGTAAGAATGAAATCACCATCAGCCGTCGGGAAGTCCTGATAAGGCACGATGTTGGGATGCGCATTGCCAAGACGCTTAGGCGCATTGCCAGTGGTCAGGTAGTTCATCGCCTGGTTAGCCAGGCAGGCAACCTGCACATCCAGCAATGCCATATCGATATGCTGTCCACCACCATCGTGATCTCGATGAGCCAGTGCCGCAAGGATCGCCACGGTCGAATAGAGACCGGTCAAAATATCCGTCAACGCCACACCAACCTTCACCGGTCCAGCGCCCTCATCACCCTCAGGCCGGCCAGTCAGGCTCATCAGCCCGCCCAGCCCCTGGATCATGAAGTCATAGCCCGCACGCTTGGCATAGGGACCGGTCTGACCGAACCCGGTGATCGAGCAATAGATCAGATCCGGATTGATCGCCTTCAGCGACTCGTAATCCAATCCATAAGCCGCCAGGCCACCGACTTTGAAGTTCTCGATCAGGATGTCCGACTTGGCTGCCAACTCCCGTACAAGCTTCTGCCCTTCGGGACGCGTGAAGTCGATGGTCACCGATTGCTTGTTGCGGTTAGCCGACAGGTAGTAAGCCGCCTCTGACGTGTTCTCGCCATAGGCGTCTTTAAGGAAGGGCGGCCCCCAGGCGCGAGTGTCGTCACCATTGCCCGGGCGCTCGACCTTGATCACCTCGGCGCCAAGGTCGGCGAGGATCTGCCCGGCCCACGGTCCGGCCAATACTCGCGATAAATCCAGTACCCGCAGATGCGACAGCGCGCCCATGGTCGCTCTCCTATTAATAGAACGCCTGCAGACCGGTTTGCGCACGTCCGAGGATCAGCGCGTGAACGTCGTGGGTTCCTTCATAGGTATTCACCACTTCCAGGTTGACCAGATGACGGGCCACGCCGAATTCATCGGAGATACCATTGCCGCCCAGCATGTCGCGAGCCATACGGGCGATATCCAGTGACTTGCCGCACGAGTTGCGCTTCATGATCGAAGTGATCTCAACCGCCGCAGTGCCCTCATCCTTCATACGACCCAGACGCAGGCAGCCTTGCAGCGCCAGAGTGATCTCGGTCTGCATGTCGGCGAGCTTCTTCTGGATCAACTGAGTAGCGGCCAATGGGCGACCGAACTGGTGGCGATCCAAGGTGTATTGGCGGGCGGTGTGCCAGCAGAACTCAGCAGCACCCAGCGCCCCCCAGGAGATGCCATAACGTGCGGAGTTGAGGCAAGTGAACGGACCTTTCAAACCGCGCACGTCCGGGAAGATGTTTTCTTGCGGCACGAATACGTTGTCCATCACGATCTCACCGGTGATCGAAGCACGCAGGCCGACCTTGCCGTGAATCGCCGGTGCGCTCAGACCTTTCCAGCCTTTCTCCAGCACGAAGCCACGGATGTCGCCAGCATCGTCCTTGGCCCACACCACGAACACGTCGGCGATCGGGCTGTTGGTGATCCACATCTTCGCGCCGGTCAGGCTGTAACCGCCGTCGACCTTGCGAGCCCGGGTAATCATCGCGCCCGGGTCGGAACCGTGGTTCGGCTCGGTCAGACCGAAGCAGCCGATCCATTCGCCGGACGCCAGTTTTGGCAGGTATTTCTGTTTCTGCGCTTCGGTGCCGAATTCGTTGATCGGCACCATCACCAGCGAGGACTGCACGCTCATCATCGAGCGATAGCCGGAATCGACACGCTCCACTTCACGGGCAATCAAGCCGTAGCTGACATAGTTGAGGCCGCTGCCACCGTATTGCTCTGGGATGGTTGCGCCCAACAGGCCGACCTCGCCCATCTCGCGGAAGATCGCCGGGTCAGTCTTCTCATGGCGGAAGGCTTCGAGGACACGCGGTGCGAGGCTCTGTTGAGCGAACTGCTCGGCGGTGTCGCGGATCATGCGCTCTTCTTCGGTGAGCTGTTGATCCAGCAGCAGGGGATCGATCCAGTTGAAGCTAGCTTTACCGCCCATGAGTGTGTCCTCGCAAATCGGTGAATTAACGTGGCATTGATCCTAGGCGCGGTTCGTCGTCACGGCAAACGAGGATTTCGCATTCTGTTGTGCTAATTTCTCACTCCGAAACGTCGCTGAATGCCTTTTATGCGGCGCATTAGTGAGGTTGATGTACATGCGCAGAAAGATCCCCAGCACAACTGCCCTGATCAGCTTCGAGGCCGCCGCTCGCCATGAGAGCTTTACCAAGGCTGCCGAAGAGCTTTCCCTCACACAGGGGGCCATTTGCCGACAGATCGCCAGCCTTGAGGAGTTCCTTAGCGTGGAACTGTTCCGACGCTCGCGACGCGGAGTGAAGCTGACCGAGGCGGGACTTTCCTACAGCCGCCGCGTGGCGACCCAACTCGATGCGGTTGAACGGGACACGCTGTCGGTGATGGGCCAACAGGGGACCAACGTGATCGAGTTGGCGGTGGTGCCGACCTTCGGCACGCAATGGCTGTTGCCACGACTGAAGGACTTCCAGTTCAAGCATCCCGAAGTGACCGTCAACCTGACCAACCGCACCCGGCCGTTCCTGTTTGCCGACACCGAGTTCGACGCCGCGATCTACTTCGGCGACGCGGATTGGTCGGGTACCGAATCCCACAGGTTGATGGGCGAGAATCCGATGCCGGTGTGCAGCCCCGCCCTACTCGGCAACAAGACACACCTGACAGCCCAAGAAATCGCCGATCTACCTTTACTGCAGCAAACCACTCGTCCCTATGCCTGGCGACAGTGGTTCAACTCCCAGCACTTGAATATCCCTCGCGACATGACGGGGCCACGCTACGAGCTATTCTCCATGCTCGCCCAAGCGGCCATGCACGACATGGGCATCGCGCTGATTCCGCCCTTCCTGATTCAGCGGGAATTGAGGGAGAAGCGCTTGGTGATTGCCAACCCGCAGGCCCTGTCCAGCATCAAAGCTTATTACCTGATGATTCCGGAGCGAAAGGTCGAATCAGCGTCTCTCAAGGCATTTCGCGATTGGCTGGTGAATCAGGCGAATAGCTACAGCCTTGAAGGATAAAGGCTCTCCGCCGTAGCTGACCTCGTAGTCAACAAATCAAAAGCGCTACAGATGTAAGTATTTGTCGCATTTTCACAGACTGTATCCGAAAGTCGTACAGACGTCCCAAAAGCGCCTGAAAACGTGGCTTTGAGCCTCCATGCACGACTCATTACGGCCTATTCACGTCGCCGATGAGAAATTTTTTCAAATTCAGCCAGAATCCTTGCAAGGCAAGGCCTGCAAGGGATTCAACCGGCCATCTGCGACATTCGGTCACGGGATGACTTGTAGTTAATTTTCCGTCACCCGTCATAATCCCTTGAAGGGCATAAAGTTCGCCTGCAAAATGCCGCGCCCCGCCCTGATTTGGCGGGATCGTGCTGATCGGCCGCCCCAGTCGCACCATCCGCAGTGCCTGGGTTTACTCAATAAGATCACGCAGGAGATTTGACGTGCACATTGGTGTTCCTCTCGAAACCCAGACCGGTGAAACACGGGTTGCTGCAACCCCTGAAACCATTAAGAAGCTGATCGGCCAAGGTCATAAGGTCACTGTGCAAACCGGCGCCGGCGTTAAAGCCAGTGTTGTCGACAGTGCTTATGAAGCGGCGGGCGCAACGATTGGCAGTGCCAACGATGCGTTTGGCGCCGAGCTGATTCTCAAAGTGGTCGCCCCAAGCGACGCCGAACTGACGCTGATCAAGCGCGGCACGGTGCTGGTTGGCATGCTCAACCCGTTCAATAACGACACCATCGCCAAAATGGCCGAGTGCGGGATTACCGCGTTTGCCCTGGAAGCGGCGCCGCGCACCTCTCGGGCGCAGAGTCTCGATGTGTTGTCGTCCCAGGCGAACATTGCCGGCTATAAAGCCGTGTTGCTGGCCGCTCATTACTATCCACGCTTCATGCCGATGCTGATGACCGCTGCGGGCACCGTGAAAGCGGCGCGCGTGCTGATCCTCGGCGCAGGTGTGGCCGGGTTGCAGGCGATTGCTACGGCGAAACGTCTGGGTGCGGTGATCGAAGCGTCTGACGTGCGTCCGGCGGTGAAGGAACAAATCGAATCCCTCGGCGCCAAGTTCGTCGATGTTCCGTACGAGACCGATGAAGAGCGCGAGTGCGCCGTGGGTGTCGGCGGTTACGCGCGGCCGATGCCGGCGAGCTGGATGCAGCGCCAGGCCCAGGCCGTGCATGAACGCGCCAAGCAGGCTGACATCGTGATCACCACCGCGCTGATTCCGGGCCGCAAGGCGCCGACGCTGTTGAGTGCGGAGACCGTGGCGCAGATGAAACCAGGGTCGGTGGTCATTGACCTCGCGGCGGCTCAGGGTGGCAACTGCCCGCTGACCGTGGCCGATCAGGTCGTGATCGAGAACGGCGTGACCCTTTGCGGCCCGACCAATCTGGCCGGTGAAGTCGCCGCAGACGCTTCGGCGCTGTATGCGCGCAACCTGCTGGACTTCCTGAAACTGGTGTTCACCAAAGAAGGCCAGTTCGACGTCAACCTCGAAGACGATATCGTCGCCGCGTGCCTGATGTGCCGCGACGGCCAAGTCATCCGCAAAAACGCCTAAGCAGGGATTCAGACGATGGAAGAGCTTATCTCCCCCGGTATCTACAACCTGATCATCTTCGTGCTGGCGATTTATGTCGGTTACCACGTGGTCTGGAACGTTACGCCTGCGCTGCACACGCCATTGATGGCGGTGACTAACGCCATTTCAGCCATTGTGATCGTCGGTGCCATGCTCGCCGCTGCGCTGACCGTCACGCCGCTGGGCAAAACCATGGGCACCCTCGCCGTGGCGCTGGCCGCGGTCAATGTGTTCGGTGGCTTCCTGGTCACCCGCCGCATGCTTGAGATGTTCAAGAAGAAAGCCCCGAAAGCAAAAGAAGAGGCGCCGAAGTAATGAGCATGAATCTCGTCACGACGCTCTACCTGATCGCGTCGATCTGCTTCATACAGGCCCTCAAAGGCCTGTCGCACCCCACCACATCGCGGCGCGGCAACCTGTTTGGCATGCTTGGCATGGCGCTGGCCATCCTCACCACCGTCGGCCTCATCTATAAGCTGGGCGCTGAGCTGGCAACTGCCGGTATCGGCTACGTGATCGTCGGCCTGCTGATCGGCGGCACTGCCGGTTCGATCATGGCCAAGCGCGTTGAAATGACCAAAATGCCGGAACTGGTTGCGTTCATGCACAGCATGATCGGTCTGGCCGCGGTGTTCATCGCCATTGCCGCAGTGGTCGAGCCGCAGTCGCTGGGCATCGTTAAACACTTGGGCGACTCGATTCCGGCGGGCAATCGTCTGGAGTTGTTCCTCGGTGCAGCCATCGGTGCAATCACCTTCTCCGGTTCGGTGATCGCGTTCGGCAAGCTCTCGGGCAAGTACAAGTTCCGTCTGTTCCAGGGTGCACCGGTACAGTTTGCCGGTCAGCACAAGCTAAACGCCGTGTTGGGTCTGGCGACTCTGGGCCTCGGTGTGACGTTCATGCTCACCGGCAACCTCACAGCGTTCGCGCTGATGCTGGCACTGGCGTTCGTGATGGGTGTGCTGATCATCATCCCGATCGGCGGCGCCGACATGCCGGTGGTGGTGTCGATGCTCAACAGTTACTCAGGCTGGGCAGCGGCGGGTATCGGTTTCTCGCTGAACAACTCGATGCTGATCATCGCCGGTTCGCTGGTGGGTTCGAGCGGTGCAATCCTCTCGTACATCATGTGCAAGGCGATGAACCGTTCCTTCTTTAATGTATTGCTTGGCGGTTTCGGTAACACGGTTGACGCTGGCCCGGCCGGTGCGAAAGAAGCGCGTCCGGTGAAATCCGGCTCGGCAGATGACGCAACGTTCCTGCTGACCAACGCCGACACCGTGATCATCGTGCCGGGCTACGGTCTGGCGGTGGCCCGCGCGCAGCATGCTCTGAAAGAATTGACCGAGAAGCTGACACACCGTGGCGTGACTGTGAAGTACGCGATCCACCCGGTTGCCGGCCGTATGCCTGGCCACATGAACGTGCTGCTCGCCGAGGCCGAAGTGCCTTACGATCAGGTGTTCGAGATGGAAGACATTAACTCCGAGTTCGGTCAGGCCGACGTGGTGTTGGTACTCGGCGCCAACGACGTGGTCAACCCGGCCGCCAAGAACGATCCGAAGTCGCCGATTGCCGGCATGCCGATTCTCGAAGCGTTCAAGGCCAAGACCATCATCGTCAACAAGCGCTCGATGGCCAGCGGCTATGCCGGGCTGGACAACGAACTGTTCTACCTGGACAAGACCATGATGGTGTTCGGCGACGCGAAAAAAGTCATCGAAGACATGGTCAAAGCGGTCGAGTAACTCGCCGCTGCAATACCGAACGCCCCGACTTGTCGGGGCGTTTTTGTTTGTGCAAAACGTCGGACACTATGCCGCGTTGTTGCAGATCCGGTAACGGTGTTTTACTTCAAACCCGCTAAATAGACGCCTCTTTTGCGACCTTGGTAGCGGGACAGGCGCCTGGGAAATTCACTAGACTGCGCATCCTGCTACTCGCTTCCCGAGATAATAATCCATGTACCGTGACCGTATTCGCCTGCCTTCGTTGTTGGATAAAGTGATGAGCGCCGCCGACGCCGCCGCTCTGATTGAGGACGGCATGACCGTCGGCATGAGCGGATTCACCCGCGCCGGCGAAGCCAAAGCCGTCCCTCACGCGTTGGCCGAGCGAGCCAAGGTCACGCCGCTGAAGATCAGCCTGATGACCGGCGCGAGCCTGGGTAACGACCTCGACAAGCAACTGACCGAAGCCGGCGTACTCTCACGGCGCATGCCGTTTCAGGTCGACAGCACCTTGCGCAAGGCGATCAACGCCGGCCAAGTGATGTTCATTGACCAGCATCTATCGGAAACCGTCGAGCAACTGCGCAACCAGCAACTGAAGCTGCCGGACATCGCGGTGATCGAAGCCGTGGCGATCACTGAACAGGGCCACATCGTGCCGACCACCTCGGTGGGTAACTCAGCGAGCTTCGCGATTTTCGCCAAACAGGTCATCGTCGAGATCAACCTGGCGCACAACGCCAATCTCGAAGGTCTGCATGACATCTATATCCCGACGTATCGTCCGACGCGCACGCCAATTCCACTGGTGAAGGTCGACGACCGCATTGGCAGCACCGCGATTCCGATTCCGCCAGAGAAGATCGTTGCCATTGTCATCACCCAGCAAGCGGATTCGCCGTCGACCGTGTCGTCGCCGGATGCCGACACCAACGCCATTGCCGATCACCTGATCACCTTCTTCAAGCAGGAAGTCGATGCCGGGCGCATGACCAACAAGCTCGGCCCGCTGCAAGCCGGGATCGGCAACATCGCCAACGCGGTGATGTGCGGCCTGATCGACTCGCCGTTCGAAGAACTGACCATGTACTCCGAAGTGCTGCAGGATTCGACGTTCGACCTGATCGACGCCGGCAAGCTGAGCTTCGCCTCGGGCAGCTCGATCACCCTGTCCGAGCGACGCAACAGCGACGTGTTCGGCAATCTGGAGAAGTACAAGGACAAACTGGTGCTGCGTCCGCAGGAGATTTCCAACCATCCGGAAGTGGTGCGGCGTCTCGGGATCATCGGGATCAACACCGCGCTGGAGTTCGATATCTACGGCAACGTCAACTCTACCCATGTCTGCGGTACGCGGATGATGAACGGCATCGGTGGCTCCGGTGACTTCGCGCGCAACGCGCATCTGGCGGTGTTCGTGACCAAATCGATTGCCAAGGGTGGCGCGATTTCCAGCGTGGTGCCGATGGTCAGCCACGTCGACCATACTGAGCACGACGTTGACATTCTGGTGACCGAGGTGGGTCTGGCGGACCTGCGTGGGCTGGCCCCAAGAGAGCGCGCGCGGGTAATCATCGATAATTGTGTGCATCCGGACTTTCGTCAGGCGCTGGATGACTACTTCACCGCTGCCTGTGCAATCGGCGGTCACACCCCGCATATCCTGCGTGAAGCCTTGAGCTGGCACATTAACCTGGAAGAAACCGGACGCATGCTGGCGGTGTGATTCGCACAGATATTCCACCGACGCAAACACAGTTTGCGTCGGTGGATTTTTCAAAAGCGCTTTCTTTGCAAAAACTGTACTTCTGTACTGGTCATTTCCTACAGCATTTACCTACAAATACTCGCTCTCAGTGCGAAAATGCACCGAGTTAGTGCGGACAGGTACAGTTTGCTCAATTTTGACCCGTACACCCCCTTTAAACAGTTAACTGGTCACTCACAATACAGTTGAACTGTATCTAGAGAGACTAGGCAAACGAGAGGATCATGGGCACCAGTTAAACCACTACCTAATCCCGCCACAAGCGGAAGGATGTCAACCATGGAACGTACACTCAGTTCCGAACTGTTCTTCGAAGACAAAGCTGCAAAAACCCAGGCTTCCCTGCCTCTGCGCGTTATCGCCAACCTGATGTTGTGGCAGCGCCGCATCTCCAGCCGCCACCAACTGGCTCGTCTGGATTCGCGTCTGCTGGCTGACGCCGGTATCAGCGAAGCACAACGCTACGAAGAGCTGAGCAAGCCGTTCTGGCGCTAAGTAGCGTCGCTGGCTCTGGTCGTTAGACCCACCGCCAGCAACCCGAATTGAACAAACAAAACCCGTCGCGGGAAACCGCGACGGGTTTTGTCGTTTCAGGCGAGGAAAACATGCATTACAGGTGGCGGCTACAAACAACAGTACAGTTATAAGATTACCAAATCTGAACCAGTACAATTTAACGCTGGTGTATCTGCCCCGTTGCCTGCATCGGGTTCAACATGACTGTCCGACTTCGCCGGCAAAAAGGAATCAGTCATGAATGGCTTACAGGATGTTTCAGCAGTTTCTTTACAACCCGCCCTTCGCCGCAACCTCGTAAAACGCCTGTTGAGCCGCTTATGCCAAGGCCTTGAGCGAGCCAGGACGCGGCGTCTATTGACGCAACTGGATGGGCGGGATCTCGCGGATCTGGGTCTCAGCCACGCCGATCGGCTGAATGAACTGGAGAAACCCTTCTGGCGCTAGCATTCTGCCCACTGTGCGAACTTCGTCTGCAGGCCTAATATCCACGCAGAACGTGGCGAATGCTGTGCCATTGGCGTCTGACTCCTCAGATACCGAGCCACCTCTCAATACGGTTTATCCACAGGAGATACATCATGTCCCGTCTTCGCCTGCTCAGCGCTGCCGCCCTGCTGGCCGTGGCTGCCAACGCCAGCGCCTCCAGCTTCATCGTGACCACCGACGCCGTCGTTGGCGCGCTCAAATCTTCTTCCGACGCTACCTCCGATGCCACCTCGTCGTTGCGTGACAACAAAACAGTGCTCGCCGCCCGTGACGACGCGGCCAGCTTCGTTGCCAGCGAAGGCCAGATCCGTGGTGTGAAGCTGGAAAGCGCGCTGGATCTTATCCGCCATCAAGCGCCGCAGTTGAGCGCGACCGATGCACAACTGGCCCAAGCGATTCTTGCGATCTGAATCAGCGTGGCATGAAGGGACACGCCGGTCGTGTCCCGATGCTTTTGGCGCTGGCTCCGGCCCGGGCATTGCGCTAGCCTTGCGGCTCGCTAACAGTTACCGAGTCTTATGCACTTTCTTCAAAAACTGCTTATCCCTTCCGTATTGTTAACCGCCTGCTGGGTGACACCGGCCAATGCCTTCGATGTCTCCACGCAGAACACCGTAGTGAGCCTTTGGGCGACCGGCATGGTGTCTTCCGCGCCATTCGACCGTAAACTGGTGCTCGCCGCTCACGATGACGCGGCTGCGTTTGTTGCCACTGACGGTGAATTGCGAGGCGCTCGACTGGAATCAGCACTGCATTACCTGCGCAAAACCCGGCCGAAACTTCATGTAAGCGACCGTGAACTGGCGCAGGCAATTCTCGTCCAATAGCTATCCTTGTCCTTCCGGAGTCGTTCCATGCGTAGCCCGCTGATCGCTGCCACCCTTGGCCTGTTTTTGTTGGCCGACGTGGCCCAGGCGCACACCCTGGTAGCCACCAGTAACATCATCGTTCGTGCCTCCCAGCGCAGCATCGATTTCACGTCCGATACCACCACCTCGATTCGCGACTCGAAAATCATCCGCGAAGCTCACGACGATGCCGCCAGTTTTGTCGCCAGCAACGGTGATATCCGCGGCGCACACCTGGAAGCCGCGCTCAACACCTTGCGCACTCGCGTGCCGGAAGCTCGCGACGCCAGCGATCAGGTACTCGCCGAAGCCATCCTCGCACTGTGAAATCACTCGGCGCCTGGCTGCTGGCCGGGACGTTGTTGCTGCTTGGCAACAACGCCCACGCCGGCCTGCAATTGCGGCTCAAGACCGATGGTCTGACGCCCGCCCAACAACAGGCCAGCCAGACGCTGATAGATGAAGCCATGCGCGCGCTGCCGCCGAGCTTCATCGAGCGGCTGGACCGGCGCATCGACGTCGGCTGGACCGACGACATGCCCGGCAATGCCTACGGCCAGGCCACGCTGGTCGCCGAGCTCGATCTGAACCGCAAACTGCTCGACAGCCTCACAGATGGCAGTGCAGCGAAAGAAAAAACCAATCGCCCCCACGGCACTGTGCGCCAGGAACTGCTCGCCACGGTGCTGCACGAAATCACCCACATTTATGACCGCGCGCGTTTGTGGCCGAGCGCCGAACGTACGCTGATCCAGCGCTGCACCCGGCTTTTCAACAGCGCCGGGCTGATCGGTATTCCCGATGAGTGCCGTGGCCAGAACGGCCGCCGCTTCACCCTCAGTGATGACCCGCGCCTGCTCGACCTCGCCGGCTGGCAGCAATACGTCGGCCGTCGCGGCGAACGCGAGCAACACAACCGCCAGATCGCCCGTAGCCCGGATCTGTACGAGATCTCCAGTCCGAAAGAGTTCGTCGCGGTCAACATGGAGTATTTCCTCCTCGACCCGAGCTACGCCTGCCGCCGCCCGGCGCTGTACCGCTATTACAAGGAACACTTTGGCTGGGCGCCGCCTGCCAAGGACACTTGCAGCAAGAGTTTCGCGTTTCTCAATGCGGGCAACGACTTCGCCAAGCAGCCGCTAGGACAAGTCGATCCGGAGCGGGTGTACGCCGTCGACTACCTGCTCGCCGAGGCCAATCAGAACTGGGTCAGCCGTTGGGGCCACAGCATGTTGCGTCTGGTGATCTGCGCACCGGGTCGGCCACGTGGCCCGGATTGCCGGCTCGATCTGGACCAGCATCTGGTGCTGTCCTACCGCGCCTTCGTGGGCGATGTGCAACTGTCGAGTTGGGACGGCTTGGTCGGCAAATACCCCTCGCGGCTGTTCGTCTTGCCACTGGCGCAGGTCATCGATGAATACACCAAAACCGAGCTGCGCAGCCTTGCATCGGTGCCGCTGAACCTGTCACGCAGCGAGATTGAAGGCGTGGTCGAACACGCCGCCGAGATGCACTGGAGCTACGACGGCAACTACTTCTTCCTGTCCAACAACTGCGCGGTGGAAGGCCTGAAGCTGTTGCGCAGCGGCAGCAACAACGCTCAGCTCGTCGGTCTGGACAGCATCATGCCCAATGGTTTGCTGGAAGTGCTTAAAGGGCGCGGCCTCGCCGACACCAGTGTGCTGGACGATCCAAAAGAGGCCCTGCGCCTGGGCTATCGCTTCGACTCGTTCCGCGATCGCTATCAAGCGATGTTCGCTGTACTGAAGAAGCAATTACCGATCAAACAGAACAGCGTCGAGGAGTGGCTATCGTTGTCGGCCGAGGAACGCCGTCCGTGGTTTGATCGCGCCGACCTGCGCACCAGCGCCGCACTGCTGCTGTTGGAGCAGGCCAGTTTTCGTCGGCAACTGCTGCTGGCTCAGGACGAGGTCAAGCAGCGCTACCTCGGTGAACGCGAGCTGGATAACGGTGGGATGGACAAGGCCAACGCGACTTTGCAGGAAATCCTCGCCAACAGCGGCTTCCTCAGTCGTCCGGCAGAATTGCTCGATTCCAAGGGTTACGGTTTGCCGCAACCGAGCGAGTTCAGCCGACTGCAAGCGGAAAGCAGCCAGCGGCAAAAAAAGCTCTTGGCGCTTTCCGGCGATCTGGACACGGAGGTGCGCAAGCTGCTTGAACCCAAGCGTGCGGCCGAGATTGCCGCGAGCGAAGCCAACGTGAAACAGATTGGCGAGCATTTGCGCAAACTGCACAAAGCCTCGGGCGGGCTGGAGTTGCCCTGACGCGAAAGATCGCAGCCTGGGCTGCGATCTTTTTTATTGCCTGTGAATCAGTACAAAACCCCATCCAGAATTTCATAAATGATCCCGGTACCCACCGCGATCAGCACGATATCGCGCCCGGCCCGGCGCCATTCGTAACCTGGATAGACCGGTAAACGACCTAACGCACGACCCTCCAGGCGCTCACCGTAATAACCGTGGGGCAGCGGCCGGCCTCGTACCAGATGGATGCCCGGAGGCGGCGGTGCGCCGCGCACGAAGTAGCCATGGTTGTCGCGAATGGTCTGGCGTACCGGGCCGAAGTCGCGCGGCGGGCCACCTCGGTGGTTGTTCTGTGGGCCACGGTGATCGTTGCCGCGATTATCCCCACGGTTATCGTAATGGCCCTGCTGCGGGCCGCCGCGGTCGTGATCATCGCGCTGATCGGCGCTGGCCAGCAGCGGTGTCGCGCTGATCATCAGCACGCCCAGACTGGCAATCAGACGTTTCGGCATTTTCATGGGAGTTTCCTCACTGCACTAACAGCAAAAAGGGATTCAGAACGCGGTTCTGAATCCCTCGGTCTTGCTTGATTAGTCTGTGCCGCGAGGTGCTAATTCCTCTGTATCAGGAACTTTACCTTCAACTGACGCGGGCCTTACGCACGCCTTCAGCCAGCGCCGAGCACAGGCTCAGCACGCCGTCGATCGCCTGATCGGGCGTCGTGGCATTGGCAATGTGATCGATCAGCGCCGACCCCACGACAACACCGTCTGCCAGACGCGCAATGGCCGCCGCTTGTTCCGGCGTACGAATGCCGAAACCGACGCTGATCGGCAGATCCGTGTGGCGGCGCAGGCGAGTGACCGCCTCTTCGACGTGTTCCAGCGTCGCGGCACCGGCACCGGTGACACCGGCCACCGAGACGTAGTAAACAAATCCGGAACTGCCGTTAAGCACCTTCGGCAGACGCGCGTCATCCGTGGTCGGAGTCGTCAGACGGATGAAGTCCAGACCGGCAGCCTGGGCCGGGTCGCACAGCTCTTCGTTGTGCTCCGGTGGCATGTCGACCACGATCAGACCGTCGACGCCTGCCTCTTTCGCGTCGGCAATGAAGTTCGGCACGCCATACATGTGGATCGGGTTGAAGTAGCCCATCAGCACCAACGGCGTGTCGCTGTTGCCTTCACGGAATTCGCGAACCATTTGCAGGGTTTTCGCCAGATTCTGCCTGGCACCCAGCGCACGGATGTTGGCCAGTTGGATGGCCGGGCCGTCAGCCATCGGATCGGTGAACGGCATGCCCAATTCGATCACATCGGCACCGGCTTTCGGCAGGCCTTTGAGGATCGCCAGCGAGGTGTCGTAGTCCGGGTCACCGGCGGTGACGAAGGTCACCAGCGCAGCGCGATTGTGTTCCTTGAGTTCAGCAAAACGGGTTTGCAGGCGGCTCATCAGTGTTTCTCCTGCTGCGACTGTTCCATATGGTGCATCACGGTCTGCATGTCTTTGTCGCCACGACCGGAGAGGTTGACCACCATCAGGTGATCCTTCGGCAGCTTCGGTGCGCGTTTGAACACTTCAGCCAGGGCATGAGCGCTTTCCAGGGCAGGAATGATCCCTTCCAGGCGGCAGCATTTGTGGAACGCGGCGAGGGCTTCATCGTCAGTCACCGAGGTGTACTGCACGCGGCCGATGTCATGCAACCAGGCATGTTCCGGACCGATGCCCGGATAGTCGAGACCGGCGGAAATCGAGTGCGCGTCAATGATCTGGCCGTCGTCGTCCTGCAGCAGGAAGGTACGGTTGCCGTGCAATACACCCGGTACGCCGCCGTTGAGGCTGGCCGCATGCTTGCCGGTTTCGATGCCGTAACCGGCCGCTTCAACACCGATGATTTCAACGCTCTTGTCGTCGAGGAACGGGTGAAACAGGCCCATGGCATTGGAGCCGCCGCCGATGCAGGCCACCAGGCTATCCGGCAGGCGACCTTCCTGGGCTTGCAGTTGGTCGCGGGTTTCCTTGCCGATTACGGCCTGGAAGTCGCGAACCATCGCGGGATACGGGTGCGGCCCGGCCACGGTGCCGATCAGGTAGAAAGTGCTGTCGACATTGGTCACCCAGTCACGCAGGGCTTCGTTCATCGCGTCCTTCAGGGTGCCGGTGCCGGCGACCACCGGGATCACTTCGGCGCCCAGCAACTTCATGCGGAACACGTTGGCCTGCTGACGTTCGATGTCAGTGGTGCCCATGTAAATCACACAGTCCAGACCGAAGCGCGCAGCCACGGTGGCAGTTGCCACGCCGTGCATGCCGGCGCCGGTCTCGGCGATGATGCGTTTTTTGCCCATGCGCCGCGCCAGCAGGATCTGGCCGATGCAGTTGTTGATCTTGTGCGCACCAGTGTGGTTCAGCTCTTCACGCTTGAGGTAGATCTTGGCGCCACCGCAGAACTCGGTCAGACGCTCGGCGAAGTACAGCGGGCTCGGACGTCCGACGTAATCGCGCTGGAAGTAGGCCAATTCTTCTTTGAATGCAGGATCTTCCTTGGCCGTTTCGTATTCGCGGGCCAGATCGAGGATCAACGGCATCAGGGTTTCGGCGACGTAGCGGCCACCGAACGAGCCGAACAGGCCGTTGGCGTCAGGGCCGTTACGCAGATCGGCGTGGTGCGAAGTCTGGGTCATGGTTTGCTCCAGGGGGTCAAAAGACAATGACGACCACTCTACCCCTGACCTTCTATGCTGAAAACCGATAAGATCGCCGCAACCTGTCAGGAAAACTCACAGATACCATGAGCCATGACCTTCCTCCGCTGAACGCTTTGCGCGCCTTCGAAGCCACCGCACGCCTGAACAGCGTCAGTCAGGCGGCCGAACAACTGCACGTCACCCATGGTGCGGTCAGTCGTCAGCTCAAGGTGCTGGAAGAGCACCTAGGCCTCAGCCTGTTCATCAAGGATGGACGCGGCTTGAAACTCACAGATGCAGGCGTGCGTCTACGCGACGCCAGCGCTGAAGCGTTTGATCGGTTGCGCAGTGTTTGCACCGAATTAACCCAAAGCACGGCCGACGCGCCATTTGTGCTCGGTTGTTCCGGAAGCCTGCTGGCGCGCTGGTTTATTCCACGCTTGGGACGACTGAATGCCGACCTGCCGGATTTACGCCTGCATCTGTCGGCCGGTGAGGGCGATCTTGACCCTCGACGTCCCGGACTCGATGCTTTGCTGTTGTTCGCCGAGCCACCATGGCCGGCGGACATGCAGGTGTATGAATTAGCTGCCGAGCGCATCGGCCCGGTGATGAGCCCACTATTCAGCGGCTATCAACGCCTGCAAAGGGCATCTGCCAAGGCTTTGCTCGATGAGCCAGTGCTGCACACCACATCGCGCCCGCAAGCCTGGCCGAGCTGGGCACAGCAAAACCACCTCGACGCCAAGGCGTTGAAGCTCGGGCAAGGTTTCGAGCATTTGTATTACTTACTGGAGGCCGCAGTGGCAGGTCTTGGCGTGGCAATCGCGCCGGAGCCGCTGGTGGCTGAAGACTTGAGGGCCGGTCGCCTGGTTGCGCCATGGGGCTTCTGTGAAACCCCGGCGCAACTGGCGTTGTGGCTACCCAAACGCGCCGCAGACGGGCGCGCCCGGCAACTGGCGCAATGGCTCAAAAACGAGCTGCGCCAGCCGGATCATTCGCCGCGCTTGAACAGCAAGTAGGCCGCGAGCAGGCCCATTGCACCGACCGCCACACCGGCAGTTGTCCACGGATGTTCCTGAGCGTAATCACGGGTGGCGAGCCCGGTCTCGCGGGTTTTCACTTTGACTTCTTCATAGGCATCGCTGAGCAGGTGGCGCGAGTGTTTCAGCGCACTTTCGGCGTTGCTTTTGAGCGCCTTGAGGGTCTTGCGCGACTCGTCCGAAGCGTCGTCTTTGAGGCTTTCCAACGATTTGAGCAGACTCTCGATCTCGGCTTCCATGCTTTGCAACGAGGCTTTACGTAAAGAGGTGTTGGCCATGGTGGCTCTCCTGCATTGGTGATGAGTGGCGTGTGTTGATTGGGACTTCAGCGGTTTGAGAAAGTGCAGAAAATCTGAACTTCGCTTGCGTGTAGCCGCCGAAATCAACAGTGCAATTCACTGCTAGTCTCAAATCCACACGCCTAGGAGATCGTCATGAGTGACCATCACACGTACAAGAAAGTCGAGCTGGTCGGTTCTTCCACCAACAGCATTGAAGAGGCCATCAACAACGCGCTGGCCGAAGCGAACAAAAGCATCAAGCATCTTGAGTGGTTCGAAGTGATCGAAACCCGCGGTCACATCAAGGACGGCAAGGCCGCGCACTTTCAAGTGACGCTCAAAGTCGGCTTCCGGATCGCCAGTAGCTGAGTTGGGTCTACACTTCTGAACTTGCGCGCTGGCCGAGTGCCATAGGAATGGCAAAGCGCTACAGGGTGAGCGCATCGGGCCAATGCTCCGATGCCCGCCTCTATTAATCCGACCAGGAGTGCGACCGATGAAGAAGTTCATATTGGCAGTAGGTTTGTTGAGCCTTGCCGGTGGTGCGTTTGCTGCCGGCAAGCCTTGTGACGAGCTCAAGAGCGAGATTGCGGCGAAGCTGGATGCCAAGGGGGTTGCCGGGTATTCGCTGGAGATCGTCGATAAGGGTGCGGCGGCTGGCGGCGATGTGGTCGGCAGTTGTGAAGGCGGCACCAAGGAAATCGTCTACAAGCGCGGTTGATCGTGCCTGAAATGCAAAAAGCCGACGCTCATGCGTCGGCTTTTTTGTGGTCAACACGTTTCCAATGGGGGACGGTGCACCGTCTCAGCCCTTCATCACCTGCGCCAGCAACTCGTAGGAATGCAGACGATCAGCATGCTCGTACAGATCGCAGGTGAAAATCAGCTCATCGGCCTGCGTCTGCTCAACCAGCATTTCCAGTTTGGCGCGGATCTTCTGCGGGCTGCCGACCATTGCCAGACCGAGGAAATCGCCCACAGCCTCGCGCTCGTGGGGCAGCCACAGCCCGTCCATGGTTTTCACGGGAGGGCGCTGAACCAGACTTTGCCCACGCATCAGCGCAAGAATGCGCTGGTACACCGAGGTCGCCAGGTAATCCGCTTGCTCATCGGTATCAGCGGCCACCAGCGGCACACCGAGCATCACATACGGCTTGTCGAGCACTGCCGACGGTTTGAAGTGATTGCGGTAGACGCGGATCGCCTCATGCATCAAGCGCGGTGCGAAATGTGAGGCGAAGGCGTAGGGCAAACCGCGCTCGCCGGCCAGTTGTGCACTGAACAGGCTGGAACCAAGGAGCCAGATCGGCACATGGGTGCCGGTGCCGGGCATCGCGATGACTCGTTGCTCCGGGGTGCGCGGGCCGAGGAAGCGCGCCAACTCGGCAACATCTTCGGGGAAATCGTCGGCGCTGCCGGAGCGCTCGCGGCGCAGGGCACGGGCAGTCATTTGATCGGAGCCGGGCGCGCGGCCCAGCCCCAAGTCGATCCGCCCCGGATACAGGCTTTCCAGCGTGCCGAACTGCTCGGCGATCACTAGCGGTGCGTGGTTGGGCAGCATGACGCCGCCGGAGCCGACGCGGATGGTCGACGTACCACCGGCCAGATAACCGAGCAGCACTGAAGTGGCGGAACTGGCGATGCCGTCCATGTTGTGGTGTTCAGCCACCCAGAACCGCGTATAGCCGAGTTTCTCGACATGCTGCGCCAGGTTCAGCGAGTTGCGCAGCGATTGCGCGGGGCTGCCGTTCTCGCGCACTGGCACCAGATCGAGGGTAGAAAATTTTACGTCTGAGAGTTGCTTCATAAACCTGCTTCTCCGAGTGAGGAGGCAGGTTTTTCTTGCGAACGAAAACCTGCCGAATCATAAGCGTGTTTTGTGCAATGAGGGCATATACCCGAGTTTCAATAGCAGAACGAAAAATCCTACTAAAAAAGTCAACGATTCAGACGAGCTGAACTTTGTCCCGGCGTCTATCCTCAGAAGCCTTGCAAGCAAAATTCATAACGGCGCGGTGTTCCGCGCCCGATCTTGAGGAGGCAGCATGGCTATCGTTAAGAAAGCATCCGCACATTGGGCAGGTGATCTGAAAACCGGTATCGGCTCGATTTCTACTGAAACCGGCGTCCTCAGAGAAGCACCCTACGGTTTCAAGGCCCGTTTCGAAGGCGGTAAGGGCACCAACCCGGAAGAACTGATCGGCGCCGCACATGCCGGTTGTTTCTCCATGGCGTTTTCGATGATTCTCGGCGATGCAGGCCTGAAGGCCGACAGCATCGACACCGACGCTGAAGTCACCCTCGACCAGGTCGATGGCGGTTTTGCGATCACGGCGGTGAAGCTGATTCTCAAGGCGAAGATCCCGGGAGCCAGTCAGGCGCAGTTTGAAGAACTGAGCAACAAGGCCAAGGAAGGGTGCCCGGTGTCCAAGGTACTCAATGCGAAGATCACCCTTGAGGCATCGCTGGTCGCATAAGCAGGCGTTGGCTGAGCCGACGTCTTCGCGAGCAAGCCCGCTCCCACAACAGATCTTGTGAACACCAAAGATCCTCTGTGGGAGCGGGCTTGCTCGCGAAGGCGACCTGAAAATCCCCACGAAGCCTGAGCCGATTAACAAGACCTGTGAGCGAAGTCAGAACTCGCTGAGCGATAGTATGGTCGAATAAATGACAGCAGCTTCAGCGCACATCCGTGCGCGCTGCCTCAGGGAGCTTCAATCATGAAACGTATTGGCTTGGCGATTCTTTGCAGTGCACTGGCCACCTCGGCTCTTGCCGCACCCAAAGACTGTGAAGAATTGAAGAACGAGATCGAAATCAAAATCCAGGCGAATGCCGTGCCCTCCTACACGCTGGAAATCGTCAGCAAGGAAGAGGCCGCAAAACACGACATCGCCATGGTCGTAGGCTCGTGTGAAAACGGCACCAAAGCGATCATCTATCAGAAAAACGACAGTTGAAGTCGATCAAGGCACGCAGTTGACCTGCCGTTCTTCGGCAACGATCTGCCCTTGGTGATTGATCAACCGGGCGCTTGGCGTAAATGCCAGTGACCTGGCTTCAAGACGATAACGTTGCCCGGCCTCGAAATGATCGTAACGCACGGTCAGGTAACACAGCCGCTCCTGCGGATCGGTGTTCATGCTCATGCCACCGCCGAACACCTCGAAATCAAAGCGAACCGTCAACTCGTGACTGCCCGGCGTGACCTGGAAAAACCGTCCGTCCGGCATTCTCTGTTTGTCCAGCCGTTCCGCCATCAGCACTTTGCCGCCAGGGGTGGGCATGGCGAAGTCGACCCAGGCCTTACCAGGGTCAGCCGCTGGCATCGGGCTCTGGCAGCCGGCAACCACACTTGCAGCAAGCAACAACGTCAACCTGCGCATGATCAATGTCCTTTGGATGGGACATTGAGCATAGCGCCGATCAAGTCTTCTGACAGCCCGCCGGAGTGCCCTGCCCCACAACCTTGCGCTGCTCGTCATAGAGCTTGGCCCAAGGTCGGAAACCGATACTGCCGGCCTGCAATTGATAACGCTGGCCGGCGTTGAAACCGTTGAATTTCACGTTCAACTGGCAATCGCGCCAGAGCGGCTCGGCGTCGGGACCAATATTGGTGGCCTCCACCGGAAACTGATAACGCACCGTCAGCTCATGACTGCCGGGCTGCACCTCGAAATAGCGTCTGTCGATGGCAGCCTTGCGGTCGACTTGCAGCGCTTGCAGTGCCGTGTCCTGCTGCCGGGCATTCAGATCGATCCAGGCCTGCGAGGGGTCAGGATCCGGCACTCCAAATCCGGCACATCCGGCCAGCGTCAGCAGGCCTCCTGTCAGCATCAACATACGCATAGCGCAGCTCCAATGGGCGGGATAGTCTTGCGGGCAGACTTTCCAGGGGTTTCTTATTTTGATCAGGCCGCTTTCAAGCCATCGGTTACTTGATCGCGTTTTTCGGATTTTGTTTCCGGGTGTGATGTTTTTGTTGCTCAACGGTTGCGCCAGCGTCAGCTACTACGGCCAGTTGGCCAGCGGTCAATGGCAATTGCTGCGGGCCCGCGAGCCGGTGGCCGAGGTAATTGCCGACCCAAGCCGCGACGTAAAGTTACGCGCACACTTGGCGCAGTCACAAAAGGCCCGCACCTTCGCCAGCCAGCACTTGCACCTTCCGGATAACCAGAGCTATCGCCTGTACGCCGACATTGGAAGGCCGTTTGTGGTGTGGAATGTGTTCGCCACCCAAGAGTTTTCGCTGACCCCGCAAAACCACTGTTTCCCGATTGCCGGATGCGTGGCCTATCGCGGTTACTACAGCCAGAGCGCGGCCCGGGGCGAAGCCGCGATCCAACGCCTGCAGGGCATGGACGTGTCGATCGGCGGCGTCGAGGCGTACTCCACGCTGGGCTGGTTCAACGACCCGATCCTCAATTCGATGATGGGTTGGGGCGACGAGCGGTTGGCCACACTGATTTTTCATGAGTTGGCCCATCAGCGCTTCTATGTGAAGGACGACACCGAGTTCAACGAGTCCTTCGCCACGTTCGTCGAGCAGGAAGGCACCCGGCAATGGCGGGCGTTTCGCGGATTGCCAGCGGATAACGACTCAAAACTCAAACAGCGTGACCAGTTCATTGCACTGGTGCTCGATACCCGTTCACGTCTGGAAAAGCTCTACGCCCAGTCATTGCCGGCCGAGCAGATGCGTGAGCGCAAAGCGGCGCAGTTCGAACAGTTTCGCCGGGATTACCGGGTGATGCGGGATAGTCAGTGGGCCGGGGACAAGCGCTTTGACGCCTGGGTCTATGCGCCGCTGAACAATGCGCGGCTGTTGCCGTTTGGACTGTACGACCAGTGGGTGCCGGCGTTTGCTGCGCTGTTCAGGCAGGAGGGAGGGGATTGGGTGAGGTTTTATTCAGAGGTCGAGAGGCTGGGGAATTTACCGGTACTCGAGCGTAAGGCGGCATTGAAAACGCTGGCAGATTCTTGATTTCTGGCTGGCTGAACGGGCCTATTCGCGAGCAAGCCCGCTCCCACACTGGACTTGTATACGACATACATGCCCTACAGGAGCGGGCTTGCTCGCGAAAGCAATTTCATCTGTTGTGCAAAAACGCCTGATGCAACTCATCCAGCGTTTCAAAGTGATAAGCCGGCGCTTCAGCGTTCAACTCTTCAAAACTGCCAAACCCATAGCCCACCGCCGCCGCATCCAGGCCATTGCTGCGCGCACCGATCAGGTCATGTTTACGATCGCCGATCATCAGCGTGTCCGCCGGATTCAGCCCTTCCTCGGCGATCAAATGGGCAATCAACTCGACTTTGTTGGTCCGCGTGCCATCCAGCTCACTGCCGTAGATCACCTTGAAGTGCCGGGCAAAGTCGAAGTGCCGGGCGATCTCGCGGGCGAACACCCATGGCTTGGACGTCGCGATATACAGCTGCCGCCCTTGGCCACTCAGGGTTTCCAGCAACGGCGTGACACCGTCGAACACGCGGTTCTCGTACAGTCCCGTCACCTTGAAACGCTCGCGGTAGAAATTCACCGCCTCCCAGGCCTTGACCTCGTCGAAATCGTAGAACTGCATGAACGCCTGCAACAGCGGCGGGCCGATGAAATGCTCAAGTTTTGTCAGGTCCGGCTCGTCGATTCCGAGCTTGCCGAGGGCGAACTGAATGGAACGAGTGATGCCCTCACGCGGGTCGGTCAGGGTGCCATCGAGGTCGAACAGTACGGTCTGGTAATGCATGAGAAATCCTGAGCAGGTGTAAGTCGATTCAGAGCTGGTCGTAGCCTTCAGCCAGGTGCAGATCCTTGAGCTTCACGTAATTCGCCGCGCTGTAGGTGAAGAAGGCGTTTTCCTTGTCGGTCAGCGCACGGACCTGTTTCACCGGGCTGCCCACATACAGAAAACCGCTTTCCAGACGTTTGCCCGGCGGCACCAGGCTGCCAGCGCCGATGATCACATCGTCCTCGACCACCGCGCCGTCCATGACAATGCTGCCCATGCCGATCAACACGCGGCTGCCAACCGTGCAGCCGTGAAGCATGACTTTGTGGGCAATGGTCACGTCGTCGCCAATCAGCAGCGCGAAGCCGTCCGGGTTGAACGGGCCGGCGTGGGTGATGTGCAATACGCAACCGTCCTGCACGCTGGTGCGCGCACCAATGCGGATGCGGTGCATGTCGCCACGAATGACCGTCAGCGGCCAGACGGAGCTGTCTTCACCGATTTCGACATCGCCGATCACCACCGCCGAGCCGTCGACAAATGCGCCGTTGCTCAACTGCGGGGTGTGATTCTGGTATTTGCGAAGGGACACGATTAGTTCTCTCTCTGTCGCCGATAGCTGCGGTGAGTGTCGATTGTAATTAAGATGGGCGCATGTTTCTTCCAGCCAAGGTGCCAACCGTGAGCGTGAACAACCCTCTTCTGCAGTCCTACGACCTGCCGCCGTTCTCCACGATCCGTGCCGAACACGTCCTGCCGGCCATTGAAACCATCCTGGCCGACAACCGCGCCGCCATCGCCGACATCCTCAAGACCCAAGGTCAGAACCCGACATGGGCCGGCCTGGTACTGGCAATGGACGAACTCAATGACCGCCTCGGTGCGGCATGGAGCCCGGTCAGCCACCTCAACGCCGTGTGCAACAGCGCCGAACTGCGTGATGCCTACGAGTCATGTCTGCCAGCCCTGAGCGCCTACTCCACCGAGATGGGCCAGAACCGCGAATTGTTCCAGGCCTATGAAGCCCTGGCCAACAGCCCGCAAGCTGCCGGTTTCGACGTGGCGCAAAAAACCATTCTGGAACACGCCCTGCGCGACTTCCGCCTGTCGGGTATCGACCTGCCGGAAGCTGAACAGAAGCGCTACGCCGAAGTGCAGAGCAAACTGTCCGAGCTGGGCAGCCGCTTCTCCAACCAACTGCTCGACGCCACCCAGGCCTGGAGCAAGCACGTCACCGACGAAGCCGCCCTCGCCAGCCTGACCGATTCGGCCAAGGCGCAAATGGCTGCCGCCGCACAGGCTAAAGGTCTGGACGGCTGGCTGATCACCCTGGAATTCCCGAGCTACTACGCGGTGATGACCTATGCCCAAGACCGTGCGCTGCGCGAAGAAGTCTACGCCGCCTACTGCACCCGCGCCTCGGATCAAGGCCCGAATGCCGGCCAGAACGACAACGGCCCGGTGATGGAAGAGATTCTGGATCTGCGTCAGGAACTGGCCAGGCTGTTGGGTTTCGCCAGTTTCTCCGAGTTGAGCCTGGCGACGAAAATGGCCGAGTCCAGCGATCAGGTGCTGAGCTTCCTGCGCGACCTGGCCAAGCGCAGCAAACCGTTTGCCGCGCAGGATCTGCAACAATTGCGTGCCTACGCCGCCGAACAGGGCTGCGCCGATCTGCAAAGCTGGGACAGCGGTTTCTACGGCGAAAAACTCCGTGAACAACGCTACAGCGTCGCCCAGGAAACCCTGCGCGCGTACTTCCCGATCGACAAGGTCCTGGGCGGCCTGTTCGCCATCGTTCAACGCCTGTACGGCATCGAGATTGCCGAGCTCAAAGGCTTCGACACCTGGCACCCGGACGTGCGCCTGTTCGAGATCAAGGAAAACGGCCAGCACGTCGGCCGCTTCTTCTTCGACCTCTATGCCCGTGCCAACAAGCGTGGCGGTGCATGGATGGACGGCGCTCGTGACCGTCGTCGTACCGTCGACGGCGTGCTGCAAAGCCCGGTGGCCAATCTGGTGTGCAACTTCACCCCGGCCGACAGCGGCAAGCCTGCGCTGCTGACCCACGATGAAGTGACCACCCTGTTCCACGAATTCGGCCATGGCCTGCACCACCTGCTGACCCGTGTCGATCATGCCGGCGTGTCAGGGATCAACGGCGTGGCGTGGGACGCCGTCGAGCTGCCAAGCCAGTTCATGGAAAACTGGTGCTGGGAGCCGGAAGGCCTGGCGCTGATTTCCGGTCACTACGAAACCGGCGAGCCGCTGCCACAGGACCTGCTGGAAAAAATGCTCGCGGCGAAAAACTTCCAGTCTGGCCTGATGATGGTGCGTCAGCTGGAGTTCTCGCTCTTCGACTTCGAACTGCACGCCACCCACGGTGACGGTCGCAGCGCCGCGCAGGTGCTCGAAGGCGTACGCGACGAGGTGTCGGTGATGCGTCCACCGGCCTACAACCGCTTCCCCAACAGCTTTGCGCACATCTTTGCCGGCGGTTACGCGGCGGGTTACTACAGCTACAAGTGGGCCGAAGTGCTGTCGGCGGATGCTTTCTCCAAATTCGAAGAAGACGGCGTGCTCAACGCTGAAACCGGCCGCGCTTTCCGCGAAGCGATTCTGGCGCGTGGCGGTTCGCAGGCGCCGATGGTGCTGTTCGTCGACTTCCGTGGTCGCGAGCCGTCGATTGACGCACTCTTGCGCCACAGCGGCCTGAGTGAGGACGCGGCAGCATGAGTGAGGGGCCTGTGATTACCAAGAAGCGCTTTATCGCCGGGGCGGTTTGCCCGGCGTGCAGCGAGCCGGACAAGTTGATGATGTGGAACGAGGACAGCGTGCCACACCGCGAATGCGTGGCCTGCGGTTACTGCGACACGCTCAACGAGCAAGGGCTGTCGGTGCCCAAAGAGCTGGGCACGCGGGTCAACACCAGCGCGCTCAAACCGCCAGCGGACAAGAAAGTCCAGGCGGTGCAGTTCTTCCCGAATCCAAAATTGAAGAAGAAACCCGACGAGCAACACTGAGTCAGTGCCACCTTCCACCGATTGCGGTGGAAGGTGGTAACTATGTACCGCCCCTCTTTCACGCTTCCTGCTTAGGCTGGCACTTTCAGCCATCGCTCAAGGAAGACGCCATGCTCCACACCAATCCCCTTTTACAACACTGGACCCTGCCACCGTGGTCGGCGATACGCGCCGAACATCTGCTGCCAGCCATCAACGCGATCGTGACCGATAACCGCCAGGTCATTGCCAGGGTGATCACCAGCCAGACCGAGCATCCGGGCTGGGACGATCTGGTCGTGGCCATCGACGAAGCCGATGCACGTCTGAGTGAGGCCATGGCCGTTATCGAGACGCTTTCGACGGTCAAATCCAACGATATCGACTGGCTCAGGGAAAGCGCGTTGTGCAGCGTCGTTGCCGCTCAGTACAGAGCCGACAAGACCGCTGACCTGGCGCTGTACCGCAGTTATCAACGACTGGCGAAGAGTTCGGTCGCCACCGGTTTCGACGATCAACGCAAAGCGTCGCTGGCGAAAATTCTGCGCAAATTCCGGTTGTCCGGCATCGAACTGCCGCTCGCACAACAGCGCAAACTTGCCCGTTTGAATGGCGAGATCCGGCTTACGGAGCAACGCTTTCGAAGTCATCTGGAGCTGGCCAACGCCGCGTGGAGCCAACGCATAGACGATGTCACTCAGCTCGAAGGCTTGTCAGCAGCAGTGAAGGCGCGCCTGGCACTCAACGCCAAAGAGGCAGGACACGAGTGCTGGCGGCTGACGCTGGAGCAAAACACCTACCGGCAAATCATGACCCACGCGCAAAACCGGGCGCTGCGTGAGGCCTATTTCACGGCCTGGATCAACCGGGCGTCCGATCTAGGCCCACAGGCGAAAAAACTCGATAACGATCCGGTACTCAAAGTGCTGATCGCATTGCGTCACGAGAAAGCCCAATTGTTGGGCTTCGAGAATCTCGTTCAGTTGCGTCTCGAAAACCGCATGGCCACCTCTGCTGCACAGGTTGAAGCTTTTTTGCGCCAGCAAGTGGCGTTGAATACGCCGGCCCTGCGGCGCGATGCCCAAGCCCTGAAAGCGTTTGCGCACACCCAAGGGATTGTGGACATCCAGGCGTGGGATGAAGACTTCCTCGCCGAGCAATTACGCCTCCAGCAGTTGAACGGTGCGCTGAAAGGCTTGCGTGAGTACTTCCCGCTGGAGGGCACGTTGCGCCGACTTTGTCTGTTCAGCGAGCGCATGTTCGGGATCAGCATCGTCGAACAAACGACCGTCAGCCACTGGCATGAAAGCGTACGGCTATTGGAAGTCAGTGAACATGGGCAGGTGATCGGGCATATCTATGTCGACCCCTATCACCGTGAAGACGCGGCCGACTACGCCTTCACCTCCGTCTTGCGCACCCGTCGAATCAATGCCGAGGGACGGCCGTCACTGCCGATTGCTTGCCTCTACTGCAATTTCAGCCCTGCCACCGACGAGCACCCGTGCCTGCTCTCCCATGAAAACCTGCGGGTGCTGTTCCACGAATTCGGCCATTGCCTGCAGCATGTGCTGACGCGCTCGCCCCATCGCAACTTGTCGGGGGTTTCCCAACTGGCGCGTGATACCGCCGAATTTGCCGGGCAGTTGTTTGAACACTGGTGCCTGTCGTCCGAGTTTCTGGTGTGGCTGGCGGCGCATTACCAGAGCGGCGAACGCCTGACAGAAGCGCGGGTCAACACCGCGCTGGCCGCCATTGGCGCCCACACCAGTCGGACCACCGCGATGTTACTGATGACGGCGCTGTTTGATCTGGAGTTGCACCACACTCATGGCGATGGCCGAAGCATCGAACAAGTGTTCGAGGATGTACAACGCGAAATTCCTCATCTAGGAATGTCGGGTTATCACCGCTTCGCCTATGGCTTTGACTATTTAGTGACCGGTTACGAGGCGTCAGTCTATGCCTACAAATGGTCTGGCGTGCTGGCAACTGAAGTGTTCAAGCGGTTTCAGCGAGACTGGGTGTTCGACGCACAAACGGGGCGGGATTTTCGCGAGGCGTTCTTTTCCCCCGGTGACTCACGTTCGTTGCTGAGCGCGGCGCAGGCGTTTCTCGGCGAACCGGTCAACGCGCAATTTTTTGCAGCCGCGCCTCAATGAATTCTCCGCTCACTTGAGATTGACGGTCTGAAACCAGCTCTTCATCGAGCAGGTGGCGAACGCGCTGGTGCTGCAATCACCATTGGCCAGCGCAGTGCGCAGTTTGTCGACATCGGCCTGCATCATGTAGCGAACACCATCCTTGAAATGGCCGCTTTCGCCGAAACCACCTTGGGTCATCTCGTTCAAGGCATCCTCTTTGCTCCAGCCTTGCACCACCACGCGGTACATCGCTGCCATCAGGCCGGTGCGGTCAGAACCGTGTTTGCAATGCATCAACACCGGGCCCTTGGCTTCGGCGCTCTGGATGGCGCGCAAAGTCTTGAGCACATCGCTGTCATCAACGTGATTGGTGCGATAGGACAACTGCACTTGATTGATGCCTGGCTCGGACAGCCAGCGACTATCGGCCTCCGGCAAGAAGTTGATCACCGTTGCCACTTTGAGATTTTTCAACAGCGGCACTGCGCCGCTATCGGGCAATGCACTGCGATAGAGGGTCGGCGACATCTGGAACAGGTTGTATTGCACCTCGACCGGCTGCGCCCACTCCTCCGGACGGGAAGGCACGGTATCAGCCGCCTGGGCCGGGATCAGGTGCAGCATTGCTACAAGCGACAAACACAAAGCGGGGAAAAGACGCACTCGAGACATGCTGGGTAGACCGTGTCGGGTTTTTGAAGAATTGAAGCTTCAAGGTTTGCCGGTCAAAGCCCCGTGAGCCGTCTGTCAAAGAAATGTGAATCGGCATCAATCCGGTGAAAAGCGGGTCAGCCATTTCGGCTTTTTTCGACTGAAACGATTCATCTCAATGCTTAGGCTGCTACCATTTGTCACATCATGTTGCAGCTCTCCGGATCATCCCGGCCACGTCGCGACGAAAAATCCTCAAGCCGTTCGCAGAAACGGCTGACCACCCTTGATGCCCGATGAGGTGCCCCCCCATGTCTGATGAAGATCGAGACAACCCGCGGCGTGAGTTTTTGCGCAAATCCCTGACCCTGATTCCCGTCGTCACCCTGGCCGGTACCGGTCTGGGCAGCAGCGTGCTGCAAGCCGCGCCTGAAGCTGCGCCCGCAACGCAACCGGTTCGCGCTGACGCCGACGATTATCAGCCAAGCTATTTCACCGCCGAAGAATGGGCCTTCATCCATGCCGCCGTGGCGCAACTGATCCCCAACGACGATCAAGGCCCGGGAGCGCTGGAAGCTGGCGTGCCGCAATACATCGATCGTCAGATGAACACCCCGTATGCCGCTGGCGCCCTTTGGTACATGCAAGGCCCCTTCAACGCCGACGCGGCGCCGGAGATGGGCTGGCAGAGCAAACTCGTACCAAAAGAGATCTATCGCCTCGGCATCGCCGCCACGGATCAGTGGGCAAAATCCATCAACGGTAAAGTATTTGCTGACCAAGACAGCGCTACCCGAGACGATTTACTCAAACAACTCGAAGCCGGAAAACCGCAATTCGATACCGTCCCCGCGAAGATTTTCTTCAACCTGCTGCTGCAAAACACCAAGGAAGGATTCTTCTGCGACCCGATCCACGGCGGCAATAAAGGCATGGTCGGCTGGACCATGATCGGCTTTCCCGGCGCCCGCGCCGATTTCATGGATTGGGTGGAACGCAACGAGCAATACCCCTTCCCGGCAGTTTCGATTCGCGGCGAGAGGGCGTGAGCATGGCAACGGTAATGAAGAAGGTCGACGCAGTGATCGTCGGTTTCGGCTGGACGGGCGCGATCATGGCCAAAGAGCTGACCGAGGCTGGGCTCAACGTGCTGGCGCTGGAGCGCGGGCCGATGCAGGACACCTATCCCGACGGCAACTATCCACAGGTGATTGACGAACTGACCTACAGCGTGCGGAAAAAACTCTTCCAGGACATTTCCAAAGAGACCGTGACCATTCGCCATAGCGTCAACGACATTGCCTTGCCCAACCGCCAATTGGGCGCGTTCCTCCCGGGCAACGGCGTCGGCGGCGCCGGGCTGCACTGGTCGGGTGTGCACTTTCGTGTCGACCCGATCGAGTTGCGCATGCGCAGCCATTACGAAGAGCGTTACGGCAAAAGCTTCATCCCCAAAGACATGACCATCCAGGACTTCGGCGTCAGCTATGAAGAGCTGGAACCGTTCTTCGATTTCGCCGAAAAGGTCTTCGGCACGTCGGGCCAGGCCTGGACCGTGAAAGGTCAATTGGTCGGTCAGGGCAAGGGGGGCAACCCTTACGCACCGGATCGCTCCAACCCGTTCCCGCTGCAGGCACAGAAAAACACCGTGTCCGCACAGCTGTTCGGCAAAGCGGCTACGCAGGTTGGTTACAAACCCTACAACCTGCCTTCGGCCAATACCTCGGGCCCGTACACCAATCCCTACGGCGCGCAGATGGGCCCGTGCAATTTCTGCGGGTTCTGCAGCGGTTACGTTTGCTACATGTATTCCAAGGCCTCGCCGAACGTGAACATTCTGCCGGCGCTCAAGCCGCTGCCGAATTTCGAATTGCGACCCAATGCCCATGTGCTGCGGATCAACCTCGACAGCACCAAAACCAAAGCCACCGGCGTCACTTACGTCGACAGCCAGGGCCGCGAGATCGAGCAACCGGCGGACCTGGTGATCCTCGGCGCTTTCCAGTTGCACAACGTGCGTCTGATGCTGCTTTCCGGGATTGGCAAACCTTACGACCCCATCAGCGGCGAAGGTGTGGTGGGGCGTAACTTCGCCTACCAGAACATGGCGACCATCAAGGCGTTCTTCGACAAGGACACCCACACCAACAACTTCATCGGCGCCGGCGGTAACGGCGTGGCGCTGGATGACTTCAACGCCGACAACTTCGACCACGGCCCGCACGGCTTCGTCGGCGGTTCGCCAATGTGGGTCAACCAGGCTGGCAGCCGACCGATTGCCGGCACCTCCAACCCACCGGGCACTCCGGCCTGGGGCAGTGCCTGGAAACGCGCGACCGCCGATTACTACACCCACCAGGTGTCGATGGACGCTCACGGCGCGCATCAATCCTACAGAGGCAACTACCTCGATCTCGACCCGGTGTACCGCGATGCCTACGGCTTGCCCCTGCTGCGGATGACGTTCGACTGGCAGGAAAACGACATCAAAATGAACCGCTTCATGGTCGAGAAAATGGGCAAAGTCGCCGAGGCGATGGGCCCGAAAGCCATTGCGGTGATTGGCAAGAAAGTTGGCGATCACTTCAACACCGCGGCCTACCAGACCACGCACCTCAACGGTGGCGCGATCATGGGCACCGATCCGAAGACCAGCGCGCTGAACCGCTACTTGCAGAGCTGGGACGTGCATAACGTCTTCGTGCCGGGCGCTTCAGCGTTCCCGCAGGGCCTGGGTTACAACCCGACCGGGCTGGTGGCTGCATTGACCTACTGGTCGGCAAAAGCGATCCGCGAGCAATACCTGAAAAACCCCGGCCCGCTGGTTCAGGCTTAAGGAGCGATGACCATGAAAAATCTTGTTATCGCGACCTTGGCCCTGCTCGGCAGCGCCTCTTTGCAGGCCGCCGAAGTCGATCAATCTTTGATCAAAAAGGGCGAATACCTCGCCCGTGCCGGCGACTGTGTGGCTTGCCACACTGCAAAAAACGGTAAGCCGTTCGCTGGTGGCCTGCCGATGGAAACCCCGATCGGCACGATCTATTCGACCAACATCACTCCGGATAAAACCGGCATCGGTGATTACAGCTTCGAGGACTTTGATCAGGCCGTACGTCATGGTGTCGCTAAAAACGGTAGTACGTTGTACCCGGCGATGCCGTATCCGTCCTACGCCCGTGTCAGCCAAACCGACATGAAAGCGCTGTACGCGTATTTCATGCAAGGCGTAGAACCGGTGGCGCAACAGAACAAGGCCAGCGACATTCCATGGCCGTTGAGCATGCGCTGGCCGCTGATGGGCTGGCGCTGGATGTTTGCGCCGAAGGTCGAGGGCTATAAAGCGACATCGGATGATCCGGTGATCAGCCGTGGGGCGTACCTGGTGGAAGGCCTGGGCCATTGCGGCGCCTGCCACACGCCGCGTGCCCTGACTATGCAGGAAAAATCCCTGAGCGCGGCCGATGGCAGCACGTTCCTGGCCGGCAGCGCGCCACTGGAAGGCTGGATCGCCAAGAGCCTGCGCGGCGATCACAAGGACGGCCTCGGCAGTTGGAGCGAAGAGCAACTGGTGCAGTTCCTCAAGACCGGCCGCAGTGACCGCAGCGCAGTGTTCGGCGGCATGAGCGATGTGGTCACCCACAGCATGCAATACATGACCGACGCCGACCTGACTGCAATTGCTCGCTACCTGAAGTCGTTGCCAGCGACTGATCCGAACGATCAACCGCACTCGTACGATGAAAATGCCGCCAAGGCCCTATGGAACGGTGACGACAGCCAGCGCGGCGCGTCGGTTTACATCGACAACTGCGCGGCATGCCACCGCACCGACGGCCAAGGCTATACGCGGGTATTCCCGGCGCTGGCAGGTAATCCGGTGCTGCAATCGGAAGATCCAACCTCATTGATCCACATCGTGCTCAAGGGCGGGACATTGCCGGCAACGCACACCGCGCCTTCGACCTTCACCATGCCCGGCTTTGCCTGGCGGTTGTCGGATCAGGAAGTGGCGGATGTGGTGAGCTTCATTCGCGGCAGTTGGGGCAACAGGGGCGCGCCGGTGAACGCTGCCGATGTCGCGAGCCTGCGCAAGAACGATACGCAGACCACTTCCGGGGATGACCTGGGGCAAGTTACTGCGCAGTAACGAGGCTTGAATACCGCTGACATGGCATGGGGGTTTTCGCTGTGTCAGCGGGCAATTCAACGCGTGGACTGAAAGCCCTTGAATTGCGCAAAGGCATCGGCTAACTGCAGGTAGAGTTTTTTGTCGTATTTATCGACGTCACCATCGCCATCGGCGTCAACGGCGTCTTCGGAAATCAGGTCATAACGACCATTGCCTTCCGATGAAGAGGCGAAGAGCGAGTAGTCGTAGTCCATCATTTCGGTCGCGTCTTCATCGTAGTGATAAAACGCGACCTCAGGATTTCCGTCTCGGTCCATATCCGCAATTTCCAGCAATATCCTGATAGCCATTGATCAAGTCCTTTCAGTTGATTTCGCCCGTACAACCGACAATCGTGCCTAGGTTTCTGGACATTAAAGTTGGGGAGAAATCGGGTCTACTGTCAGACTTGACAGGATGTATACCCATACAGTCGTCTGGCCTGAACAATAACCACTGTAAATACTGACACCTGTCAACTCTGACAGTAGACACTCTTCTTTACGTTACTTAGGGTGCAAAGGGACGCAGACGCAATTGCCCTTAATATCGCCTTGGTATGGAGCACAAAGACATGAGCTATTCATTGCTATATGAGTTCAAAGACACGGATGGGGACGGAAAGGCAGAAGCGGTAATTTCCCGGTACAACAATGGAGATGCAGTTAATTCAATGCCCGACGTTGTGGTCACGGCGTACGCCAATACCGCCAACGGAAAATTTGACACGGTCACCGGAGTCGACGACGTCGAGGGCGACGGTGACATTGATGAGGATGACGAATCCTATTATGCCCTGGCAGGCGACCTCGCCTCTGCTTTGGTCGGTTTGAGTACCGTCGGTGCGGGCCGTCTTTATCGATGCATACTTATCTCATTTGGAGACAACGCCTCAGGGAGCAAACTTGCCGACGTCAACATTGGTTTGTTTAATGTCGCGAACTCCGATTTGACTCGCCCGGATTCAGTCGTGACCGTCACAGGTTATGACAAGGGTATGTATAAAAAAGTGTCAGGATCGACGGACGCAGACGGTGATGGCGATATTGATCTGGACGATGAGTTTATTTTCAGAAAAATCGCGGTCTCCTTTGCGTCAATGAGAGATTTTAAAGTTTGAAATAAGCGCTGACATGGTTGCTACGGTGTCGACGAAACACTGTCCGACAAAAAACCCTGCATGCGTGAATCATGCAGGGTTTTCTTGCATTTATCGCCGTGCGCCTTACGGATTAACGATACTTGCATAAGCCTTGGCCAGCGCCATCAACTTGGCTTTGTCATCGCCATCAATGTCACCGTCGCCGTCGACATCTTTCTTGTCCGTGCGGATGGTGAAGGACTTGCCACGATCAGCGGATACCGCGACCACGTAAATCGAATCGACCAACGCCTCAGTCGATAGTTGCTCCTCGGCATTCCAGCCCAGTTCCTTGCGGGCAAGTTGCATGGAAACAATCGTGTTGGGCTCCGATGGACCCGGCAGCATCATTTGTAAAAAAACACCACGTTGATTGAGGTACGACATACATAAAGTCCTTTTAATTTAAAATCAGGCGTCAGTACCTGAAAGTTGAACAAGACTATATTTGATAATTTTCATATACAACGGAACATATGTATCGCGGGCTTTCCATAGTTGTAGCTATTTAAGAAACCTATCAGCAGGCTGCATGGCTGAACGGTACTGGATCACGATGGGCATTACCGGATACTGTATGCATATACAGACCCGAGATTCTTCAATGATCAGCCATCTCCCTCCCCGCGGTCGCGGCACCGCCACCAACCCGCACAACCGTTTCGCGCCGAACCGTTCGGTGGTCGAGGACGACGGCTGGTATCAGGAAGTGCCCGAGACGCAGGGCACCGAGGTGATGATCGAAACCGCGAAGACCATCATCACTCGTAACACGTCGCCGGATCTGCCCTTTGATCGTTCGATCAATCCCTATCGTGGCTGCGAGCACGGCTGCATCTATTGCTACGCGCGGCCCAGCCACGCCTATTGGGATATGTCGCCGGGTCTGGATTTTGAAACGAAGCTGATCGCCAAGACCAATGCCGCACAGGTACTTGAAGAACAACTCGGGAAAAAAGGCTATCAATGCGCGCCGATCAATCTCGGTTCCAACACCGATCCGTATCAGCCGATCGAACGCGAACACAAGATCACTCGTCAGATCCTCGAAGTACTTTTGCGCTATCGACATCCGGTGACCATCGTCACCAAAGGTTCGCTGATCCTGCGCGATCTCGATCTACTGACCAAACTGGCGCAGCAACGGCTGGTGGCGGTGATGATCAGCCTCACGACGCTGGACGATGAGCTCAAGCGCATCCTAGAGCCCCGCGCAGCCGCGCCCAAGGCACGACTGCGGGCAATCCGGGTGATGCGCGAGGCGGGGATTCCGGTGGGCGTGTTGTGTTCGCCGATGATTGCGATGATCAACGACAGCGAGATCGAGAGCCTGCTCACCGAGGCCCACGCCGCCGGCGCGCAAAGCGCTGCGTACATGATGCTGCGCCTGCCGCTGGAAGTGGCGCCGCTGTTCGAGGAGTGGCTGCAAGCACACTATCCGCAACGGGCGGCGCATGTGCTGAGCCTGATCCGCCAGAGCCGTGGCGGCGAACTCTACGACAGCCGTTTCGGCGCACGGATGCGGGGCGAAGGGCCGTTTGCCGATCTGCTCGCGCAACGCTTTGCCAAGGCCATCAAGCGTCTTGGACTCAATCACCGCGAGGGCTACAACCTCGATTGCACAGCTTTCTGTCCGCCAGGACGGCAGATGTCATTGATTTAGCAAATGGGCCAATGCATGGATATAACGAGGCCTGTATGAGAACTCATACAGGCCTTGTCTTTATTTACACAATGACGATGCCACTGTAAGCCTTCGCCAACGCTATCAACTTCGCCCGGTCATGACGGTCAATATCACCGTCACCGTCCATATCGCCGTATGGCCCGACCTCAAAATTTTTGCCGTTATCGCGTGATATTGCAGCAATCTGTTTAATGTCAACCAACTTCTCGGTTATAAGCTTTGTTTCTGGATCCTGTTGTTTTTGTTTAGTTGCAAAGTTCATGATCACCATGATCTCTTTGCGAGGCAGCGAAATCTCCACCTTTTCTAGAAAAATACCTTTGATACTATTTGGACGCAAAACAGATGTCATAAAAAATCCCTTTTTTAATTTATTTGCCTTATTGAACGCCTTGGCACTTCGGATCATACGGGGCATCATCTTCAACGCCATTCAACATCTGTTTCATCAGGTTTCGTATCGTTAACCCAAGGACTGGCTCGGGCCATTGCTCTGGCCCCCAATGGCTAAGTGTCAGCGACGCCGCCACGACTTGTCGCGGCGAGGAAGGACTCACCCACCGCAAGGCCCGATAAAAATTGCACAGCCTTCTGTCCGCCGGGTCGCCAGATGTCGTTGATTTAGCGACAATTGACCTATGGTTGAGCGGTTGGAACCCCTCCGTCGAAATACCTCAGTCACGTTTTTTGTGACCTGGAACACACGTTCTAGAGCGCTTGATTCAGTTTGAGTTAAGTTTCGGCGGCTACCTTGTTCATCGAGTGACTGACGGGTCGGGATGACCCGGATGTTTAAACAGCCACTGGCTTCATACCGGAATACCGGGGCATGACTCCCTGAATCCGCCAAAGAGGATCAATCATGAGTGACAAGGATAAACAGCCGTTGGCTGCGTCGGCGCAAGCCCCTGAGGCGCAATCCGCTGATGCAGCGCTGCGACAGATCGTTGACGGCTTTTTGCATTTTCATCATGAGGTCTTCCCGCAGCAGGAAGAACTCTTCAAGAAACTCGCCACGGCCCAATCGCCACGGGCGATGTTCATTACCTGCGCCGATTCGCGCATCGTCCCCGAGCTGATCACTCAGAGTTCACCCGGCGACCTGTTCGTGACGCGTAACGTCGGCAACGTTGTTCCGCCGTACGGCCAGATGAACGGCGGCGTTTCCACCGCCATCGAATATGCGGTGCTGGCGCTGGGCGTGCAGCACATCATCATCTGCGGGCACTCCGATTGTGGCGCCATGCGTGCGGTGCTCAACCCGGACAGCCTGGAAAAAATGCCGACGGTCAAAGCCTGGCTGCGCCACGCTGAAGTCGCGAAAACCATGGTGCACGACAACTGTCACTGCGCCGACGAAAAAGAAAGCATGCCGATCCTCACCGAGGAAAACGTCATCGCCCAATTGCAGCACTTGCGTACCCATCCTTCGGTAGCCTCACGCATGGCGAACGGTCATCTGTTCATCCATGGCTGGGTCTACAACATCGAAACCAGCGAAATCAAAGCTTACGACGCGGATCAGAGTCGATTCCTGCCGCTCGACGGCAGCCATCCGATTCCGGTGGCGACGCCCAAAGCGCGCTTCTAAATCTTCCTAAAAATCTGTGTGGTTTGACGCCGGCCGCTGTTTCAGCGGCCCGGCCTTGCCACGCCTGAAGAAAACTTCGGGAGAATCACCATGCGTGCAGCTCAATTGAAAGCGGTGTTGCCACGGGAGCTGCTGGCTTCGGTGGTTGTGTTTCTGGTCGCCCTGCCGCTGTGCATGGGCATTGCGATTGCGTCGGGGCTGCCACCGGCCAAAGGGTTGATCACCGGGATCATCGGTGGTCTGGTGGTGGGTTGGCTGGCCGGTTCCCCTTTGCAGGTCAGTGGGCCTGCGGCGGGTTTGGCGGTGTTGGTGTTCGAACTGGTACGACAGCACGGCATCGAGATGCTCGGGCCGATTCTGCTGCTGGCCGGTTTTCTGCAATGGGTGGCCGGGCGCCTGAAGCTCGGTTGCTGGTTTCGGGTCACGGCACCAGCGGTGGTTTACGGCATGTTGGCCGGGATCGGCGTGTTGATCGTGCTCTCACAAATCCACGTAATGCTCGACGCCTCACCAAAGCCCTCCGGCCTGGATAACCTCACGGCCTTCCCCGGCGCAGTGGCGCAAGCCTTGCCGTCGTTAGGCTGGCAGGCCGGTCTGCTCGGGCTGTCAACCATTGCGGTGATGTGGCTGTGGGAGAAATTGCGCCCGCATTCGCTGCGCTTCATTCCCGGCGCATTGCTGGGGGTCGGTCTGGCCACGGGGGCCAGTCTGATGCTCGCTTTGCAGGTGAAACGGGTTGAAGTGCCGGCGAACCTGGCGCAAGCCATCGACTGGCTGAAACCTGCGGATCTGCTCAGTCTGGCGGATCCGACGCTGCTGATCGCTGCGCTTGCCGTAGCGTTTATCGCCAGCGCCGAAACCCTGTTGTCGGCGGCCGCGGTCGATCGGATGCACAGCGGCGTACGCTCGGACTTCGACCGTGAACTGTCGGCGCAGGGCGTGGGCAACATGCTCTGCGGTCTGGTCGGTGCGCTGCCGATGACCGGGGTGATCGTGCGCAGTTCGGCCAACGTTCAGGCCGGTGCGACCACGCGTTACTCAACGATTTTCCATGGCCTGTGGTTGCTGGCGTTCGTGCTGTTGTTATCGAGCGTGCTGCAAAGCATTCCGGTGGCGAGTCTGGCGGGTGTGCTGGTGTATACCGGTTTCAAACTGGTGGACCTGAAAGTCTTCCGTGGTCTGAGCCGTTATGGCCGGATGCCGATGTTCACTTACGCCGCGACGGCGCTGGCGATCATCTTCACGGATCTGCTGACCGGCGTACTGATCGGTTTCGGTCTGACCTTGCTGAAACTGGCGTTCAAGGCTTCACGACTGAAAATCAGCCTGATCGATCTGCCGCAGAAAGGCGAGATGGAGTTGCGTCTGCTCGGCGCGGCGACGTTCCTCAAGGTGCCGGCACTGACGCAGGTGCTGAACACGATTCCAACGGGCACGACGGTGCATGTGCCGCTCAATAACCTGAGCTACATCGACCATTCGTGTCTGGAGTTGCTGGAAGAGTGGGGCCGGGCGAATGCGGCGAAGGGGGCGAAGCTGTTGATCGAGTCGCGTGGGTTGAAGCGACGGCTTGAGGGGCGGGTCCGGACGAATGTCGGTATAGGGGCGGCTGGCTAAACACTTGGTTTGCAAATACCCCCTGTGGGAGGGGGCTTGCTCCCGAAAGCGGTGGATCAGTCGACATTGTTAGTGACTGACACACCGCCTTCGGGAGCAAGCCCCTCCCACATTGGCATTTGCGCACGCCTTTAAATCAGGCGGCGGGTTGATCCAGCTCCAGGCCCACGCCCAGTCGGCGGCCCATGCACGGCCAGCGTTTCCACGCGGCGCCGGTGTCCGGGCTGCTGAGTTTTTCGCGGTAGGCCTCTACCGACTCCAGCGCAAAACTCTCTTCGTTGAGCATCTCGTCGATGGCGTGATGCACTGCTTCGTCCAGTTGGTTGGCAAATTCCTCACCGATCAATTGGTGAGCAATCAGATTGGCGACCGTCATGTCCAAGGGGATCAGTGGCTGGCCGAAATGCTTGATGTAGAGGTCGTTGACCTCTTCGACAAAACGGTGCGCCAGATAGGCTTCGTCCAGCAGGCTGTCCAGGCCAACGTGCCCGGCCATGATGGCCGGCGGCTGGAGGAAATACTGCTCGGCGATTTTCAGCACCGGTTTGATCTGCGATTCGATTCCCGCTTCCCTGGCGACCTCATTGGCTGCATCCAGCAGGTCTGGCACTTCTTCGATGTAGGCGGCGACAAAACGCGTCAGCACGCCTTGGGCGTCGGCTTCCGGCAATTGGATCGCCGGATGTAAATGAGGCAGCTTGCTTTCCAGCTGACGAGTCAGCAGGCCGGTGTCTTTCTCATGTTGTTGGGCTGTTTGGATCTGCTCGCGCAATGCGGCGGTGTTCATGAAAACTCCAGGAAACAAGGCAATGAAATAGGGAAGACATAAGTTAGCTGGCTTACGAAAAATGCTAAGACGCATTTGTCATAATTATTTCATCCTTGATGCACCCTCGTTATATCCGTTTGCCACCACTCGTCTGCATCCTTCTCCATTCGTGCCCTCGAACGCAAGTCCTGGCTGTTTCAGATCATTTACGTCCTCACATTGCAATTTCCAGTCGCTGTCTATACTCGCCATTGAATGGAGTTAGCTGATGACGCCCGACTGCCCACGCAGCAAGGCCCGGCGATTCAAGTTCGTAGTCTGATGCAGCCGCTCCCTTGCCGCAGGCGTTGCGCCTACGGGATAACAAGAACGATAAGGGGAACCCGCAATGATGCGACATCCACACGTCTGGATGGGCCTCCTGTTGTGGTCGATTTTCAGCCAGGCTAATGCGGCCTGGACTGTGAATATGGCGCCTGGAGCGACTGAGATCAGTCACGCAGTATTCGACCTGCACATGACCATTTTCTGGATCTGTGTGGTGATCGGGGTCATCGTCTTCGGCGCCATGTTCTGGTCGATGATGGTGCACCGCCGTTCTACCGGGCAGGTCGCCGCAAAATTCCACGAAAGCACCACCGTCGAGATCCTCTGGACCATCGTGCCGTTCCTGATTCTGGTGGCGATGGCCGTTCCGGCGACCGCCACCCTGATCAAGATGTACGACACCAGTGAGCCGGATATCGATATCCAGATCACCGGGTATCAGTGGAAGTGGCACTACAAATACCTGGGCCAGGACGTTGAGTTCTTCAGCAACCTGGCCACCCCCGCCGAGCAGATCCACAACAAGGAAGCCAAGGGCGAGCACTACTTGCTTGAGGTCGACAAGCCGTTGGTGCTGCCAACCGGGGCCAAGGTGCGCTTCCTCGTAACCTCAGCCGACGTCATCCACTCGTGGTGGGTGCCGGCCTTCGCAGTCAAGCGCGATGCAATCCCGGGGTTCGTCAACGAAGCCTGGACGCGCATCGACAAGCCCGGCATTTACCGTGGCCAGTGCGCCGAATTGTGCGGCAAGGATCACGGCTTCATGCCGATCGTGGTCGAGGTCAAGGAAAAGGCCGACTACGACAAGTGGCTCGCCGAGCGTAAGGCCGAGGCCGCGCAGCTCAAAGAGCTGACCAGCAAAGAATGGACCCTCGACGAGCTCAAGGAGCGCGGCGACAAGGTCTATCACACCACTTGCGTGGCCTGTCACCAGGCTGAAGGCCAAGGCCTGCCGCCAATGTTCCCGGCACTCAAGGGCTCGAAAATCGCCACGGGGCCGAAAGAAGGTCACCTGAGCATTGTCTTCCACGGCAAACCCGGCACCGCGATGGCGGCGTTCGGCAAGCAACTGTCGGAAGTCGATATCGCAGCGGTCGTGACTTACGAACGTAACGCCTGGGGCAACAACAAGGGCGACATGGTCACGCCAAAAGAAGTGCTGGAGCTGAAACAGGCGCAAAGCAAATGAGCCGGTCTATCGCGTACTTCGTGAACCGGCCGGGGCAGCGTGCCCCGGCCAGCCCCGTCCACTCACGTAAAGGAGACCGGCCATGAGCGCTGTCATCGATGACCACGGTCATGCCGACCACACCCACGGCCCCGCCAAAGGCCTGATGCGCTGGGTGCTGACCACCAACCACAAGGACATCGGCACGCTGTATCTGTGGTTTGCGTTCTGCATGTTCCTGCTGGGCGGCTCGTTCGCCATGGTGATCCGCGCCGAGCTGTTCCAGCCCGGTTTGCAGATCGTCGAACCGGCGTTCTTCAACCAGATGACCACCATGCACGGTCTGGTGATGGTCTTCGGTGCGGTGATGCCGGCGTTCGTCGGCCTTGCCAACTGGATGATCCCGTTGATGATCGGCGCGCCGGACATGGCCCTGCCGCGCATGAATAACTTCAGCTTCTGGCTGCTCCCGGCGGCGTTCCTGCTGCTGGTCTCGACCCTGTTCACCCCCGGTGGCGGGCCGAACTTCGGCTGGACGTTTTACGCACCGCTGTCGACGACTTACGCACCGGAAAGCGTGACGTTCTTCATCTTCGCCATCCACTTGATGGGGATCAGCTCGATCATGGGCGCGATCAACGTAGTCGCGACCATCCTCAACCTGCGCGCTCCCGGCATGACGTTGATGAAAATGCCGCTGTTCGTCTGGACCTGGCTGATCACAGCATTCCTGCTGATCGCGGTGATGCCGGTGCTGGCCGGGTGCGTGACGATGATGCTGATGGACATCCATTTCGGCACCAGTTTCTTCAGTGCTGCCGGTGGCGGTGACCCGGTCTTGTTCCAGCATGTGTTCTGGTTCTTCGGCCACCCCGAGGTGTACATCATGATCCTGCCGGCCTTCGGTGCCGTCAGCTCGATCATCCCGACGTTTTCGCGCAAACCGCTGTTCGGCTACACCTCGATGGTCTATGCCACGGCGAGCATTGCGTTCCTGTCGTTCATTGTCTGGGCGCACCACATGTTTGTGGTCGGCATTCCGCTGGTGGGCGAGCTGTTCTTCATGTACGCCACGCTACTGATCGCCGTGCCTACCGGGGTCAAGGTGTTCAACTGGGCAAGCACCATGTGGCAAGGCTCGCTGACCTTCGAGACGCCGATGTTGTTTGCCGTGGCGTTCGTGATCCTGTTCTCGATCGGCGGGTTCTCCGGGCTGATGCTGGCCATCGCCCCGGCGGACTTCCAGTATCAGGACACCTACTTCGTGGTCGCGCATTTCCACTACGTGCTGGTGCCGGGGGCGATTTTCGGGATCTTCGCCTCCACGTACTACTGGCTGCCGAAATGGACCGGCCACATGTACGACGAAACCCTCGGCAAGCTGCACTTCTGGCTGTCGTTCGTCGGCATGAACCTGACCTTCTTCCCGATGCACTTTGTCGGCCTTGCGGGAATGCCGCGGCGGATTCCGGACTACAACCTGCAGTTCGCCGACTTCAACATGGTCTCGTCGATCGGCGCGTTCATGTTCGGCGCCACGCAGATTTTCTTCCTGTTCATCGTGATCAAGACCATTCGAGGCGGCGCGCCGGCACCGGCCAAGCCGTGGGATGGCGCCGAAGGTCTGGAATGGAGCGTGCCGTCACCGGCGCCGTATCACACCTTCACTACGCCGCCGGAAGTGAAATGAAACGCCTTGTCTTTGTGGGAGGGGGCTTGCTCCCGAATGCCAATTATCATTCAACAGGTAAGTTGACTGACCCGACGCATTCGCGAGCAAGCCCGCTCCCACAGGGGTTCTTGGTTGAGGGTTGGAACCATGGCTGACTCGATTTCGTTGAAGAAACTGGTCACCCGTCTACTCGGCGTGGTGGTGGCGATGTTTGTTTTCGGTTTCGCCCTGGTGCCGATCTACGACGTGATGTGCAAAGCCTTCGGTATCAATGGCAAGACCGCCGGGCAGTATGAGGGCGAGCAGGTCGTCGACACTTCGCGGCAGGTGCGCGTGCAGTTTTTGTCGACCAATAACGTCGACATGCCGTGGGACTTCTACCCCAAGCACGACGAGCTGACGGCCAACCCCGGGGCGGTGAACGAGATGATCTTCATCGCCCGCAACCCCACCGACAAACCGATGAGTGCGCAAGCCGTGCCGAGCATCGCGCCGAGCAACGCGGCGGCGTATTTCCACAAGACCGAGTGCTTTTGTTTTACCCAGCAGGTGCTGCAGCCCGGTGAGCAGATCGAAATGCCAGTGCGTTTCATTGTTGACCGCGACATGCCCAAGGATGTGAAGCACCTGACGCTGTCCTACACGCTGTTCGATATCACCGCCCGACATCCTCCGGTGGCTGTACACACTGGCGGTTGAGCGTGCCCGATAAGGAGAACAATAAATGGCAACTCATGAGCACTATTACGTTCCGGCCCAGAGCAAATGGCCGATCATCGCCACATTCGGCATGGCGATCACGGTGTATGGCTTGGCCACCTGGTTCAACGATCTGAAGGCGGCACGCCCTGAATCCCACGGGCCGTACATCTTTTTCGTCGGCGGACTGTTACTGGCCTACATGCTGTTCGGCTGGTTCGGCGCGGTGATCAAGGAAAGCCGCGCGGGGCTTTATAGCGCGCAGCTGGATCGTTCGTTCCGTTGGGGCATGAGTTGGTTCATCTTCTCCGAGGTGATGTTCTTCGCCGCCTTCTTCGGTGCGCTGTTTTACGTGCGGCACATCTCCGGCCCGGCGCTCGGCGGTGAAGGCCCCAAAGGCATTGCCCATATGCTGTGGCCGAACTTCCAGTTCACCTGGCCACTGCTGCACACCCCGGATCCGAAACTGTTCCCGCCACCCAAGGAAGTCATCAGCCCGTGGGGCCTGCCGCTGATCAACACGATTCTGCTGGTCAGCTCCAGCGTGACCATCACCATCGCCCACCATGCCTTGAAGAAGGGCCATCGCGGTGCACTGAAAATCTGGCTGGCGATCACCGTGCTGCTGGGCTGCGCGTTCCTCGGCTTCCAGGCTGAGGAATACATGCACGCCTACCACGAACTGGGCCTGACGCTGGGTTCGGGCATCTACGGTGCGACGTTCTTCATGCTCACCGGTTTCCACGGCGCCCACGTGACCATCGGCACGATCATGCTGTTCGTGATGCTGATGCGGATCATGAAGGGCCACTTCGACAACGAACATCAGTTCGGTTTCGAGGCGGCGAGCTGGTATTGGCACTTCGTCGACGTGGTGTGGATCGGCTTGTTCGTTTTCGTCTACGTGCTTTAAGCGCCCGCTACCAAGGCGCATGCGACACCAGTTGGCCGCTGTAAAAGCCCCAGGCAATCAAGCCGACAGTGGCAGCGGCCAAGGCCACCCGAACACTCAAGGCGATGACCAGGCGATTGGAACTGCTGTCGTCCTTGACCAGGAAAAACAGGCCGCTGAACAGGCTGATCACCGTGGCAATCAGCATCAGGACGATGGCTGTTTTGAGCATGGGAAGACTCCGGGGGACAGGCGATGTGTTTGAGTATAGCGATCACGACGACTGACTTTGTGGCACGGCCATGAAGCGCTTCCACCCGGGCGTCGTACCGACCGTGGTGGTGGCGTTGTTGCTGCCGTTGCTGGTGTCGCTGGGCTTCTGGCAACTGGGCCGTGGCGCAGAGAAAACCGCCCTGCTCGCCAGTTATGCCGAACGTCGTGCCGCCGAGCCGATGGCCAGCAGCGAGTTGCTGCACAGCGCCGATCCGGCCTTTCGCCGCGTACACCTTTACGGCCAGTTCGATACCGCGCACAGCCTGCTGCTCGACAACAGCCAGCGCAACGGCAAGGTCGGCGTGGAGTTGCTGCAACCGTTTCAGGATCAGCGCACGGGTCTGTGGCTGCTGGTCAATCGCGGCTGGCTGCCTTGGCCGGATCGGCGCGTAGCGCCGCAATTCAACACGCCTTCCGAGGCGCTGAATATCGACGCCTGGGTCTACATCGCCCCCGGCGCAACCTTCCAGCTGCACGCCGACCCGGTCAGCAATACCTGGCCACAAACCATCACCGCCGTCGAGCCGGCCAAGCTGTGGAAAACCCTCGAACGCGACGGCTTCGCTTATGAATTACGCGCCGAGCCCGGCCCGGCCAGCTATCAGGCCGATTGGCCGGTGGTTGCCATGGGCCCGGAAAAACACCTCGGTTACGCCGTGCAGTGGTTCGCCATGGCCACCGCCCTGCTCGGCCTCTACGTCTACCTCGGCTGGCACAACGCAAAGGAGAAACACCATGGGAACGGCCATGAATCCACCCAACATGTCTGAGGCGAAACCTGCCGCCAGCCGTCGTCGCGGACGCCTTCAACTGCTGCTGATTGTGCTCGGCGTGGTCGGCCCGATGATCCTCGCCACCGGCATGTACAAATTGCAGTTCTGGGTCCCGGAAGGTCGCAGCTATCACGGCGAACTGATCGGCAACGGCCAGACCCGCGCCGACCTTGGCGTGCAGGCGGATGAAGAGCGCTGGCAGATGCTAGTGACCGCACCGAAAGATTGCGCGGTGGATTGCCAGCAACTGGTGTATCTGGCGCGGCAAATCCAGATCGGCCTGGGCCGCGATGCCGGCCGCGCCAGCCACGCCCTCGCCGCCGCGCAACCGCTGAGCACCGACTACCAAGCCAAACTGACCCGCGAATACCCGCAATTGCAGCGCTATCCGCTGGACGCCGCCGTGTTCAGCAAGACGACGGGCGACAAGGCCACGCCGCAACTGTGGATCATCGACCCCCACGGCAACCTCGTGCTGCGTTACGACCCAAGCGTGAAGGGCAAGGATCTGCTCAACGATCTGCGCCACCTGCTGAAACTGTCGAACATCGGATAAGGGCATCGTCATGGCCAAACCTGGATTTCGCCTCGCGCTGTTTGCCACCCTGCTGGCACTGATTGTCGTGCTGCTCGGCGCCTACACGCGCCTGACCCACGCGGGCCTCGGCTGCCCGGACTGGCCAGGCTGCTACGGATTTATCAGCGTGCCGAAAAGCGAAACCCAACTGGCCCATGCCCAATTGCACTACCCCGACTCGCCGGTTGAGGCGCACAAGGGCTGGAACGAGATGATCCACCGCTATTTCGCCGGCACCCTTGGCCTGCTCATCTCGATCTTGGCCGCACGCGCCTGGGTCAATCGTCGGCACCCGGGACAACCGTTGAAATTACCGCTGTTTCTGTTGGCAGTGGTGTTCGCCCAAGCCGCGTTCGGCATGTGGACGGTGACGCTCAAGCTCTGGCCGCAAGTGGTCACCGGGCATTTGCTCGGCGGTTTTGCGACGTTGAGCCTGTTGTTTTTGCTGACCTTGAGATTGTCCGGCGTGCTACCGGCGCTGACCGTGCCCAAACGCTTGCAGTACTGGGCGACCGCTGGCCTGTTGCTGGTGATCGGCCAGATCGCGCTCGGTGGCTGGGTCAGCTCCAACTATGCCGCGGTGGCTTGCATCGACTTCCCGACCTGCCACGGCCAATGGCTACCGCCCGCCGATTTCGCCAACGGCTTTCACCTGACCCAACACATCGGCCCCAATTACCTGGGCGGACAACTCGACAGCGATGCGCGCACGGCGATTCACCTGACTCATCGCATCGGCGCGCTGCTGGTGACGCTGGTGCTGCTCGGCCTGGCCTGGCAACTGAAAGTGGTCGGCATGACGCGGCTGGCCGGGCTGGTGCTGATCGCCCTCGGCGCACAAATCACGCTTGGCATCAGCAACGTGATGTTCCATCTGCCACTGCCGGTGGCCGTGGCGCACAACGCCGGCGGCGCAGCGCTGTTGCTGACCTTGGTGCTGGTCAATTATCACGCGCGCACCAGTCTGGTCCGGGTCAGACAACCGGTGCTGGCGCGCTGGCGCCTGAGCCCACGTAAACACTGCGCTGCGCCCATCACCCTAAAAGGAGAAACGCCATGGCGATTCTGATTGGCGAACGTCCCACTCAGGCGATCTGGCGTGATTATCTGGAACTGACCAAACCAAAAGTCGTGGTGTTGATGCTGATCACCTCGCTGGTCGGCATGTTCCTCGCCACCCGCGCCGGGGTGCCGTGGACGGTGCTGGTGTTTGGCAATCTGGGTATTGCGCTGTGTGCCGGTGGCGCGGCGGCGGTTAATCATGTGGTGGATCGGCGTATCGATGCAGTGATGGCGCGCACACACAAACGGCCGCTGGCCGAAGGCCGGGTTTCGCCTGCCGCCGCATTGACCTTTGCGCTGGTACTGGCGCTGCTCGGTCAGGCGATGCTGCTGACTTTTACCAATGCGCTGACGGCGTGGCTGACGCTGGCCTCGTTGCTCGGTTACGCGGTGATCTACACCGGTTTTCTCAAACGCGCGACGCCGCAAAACATCGTCATCGGCGGCCTCGCCGGCGCCGCGCCACCGCTGCTCGGCTGGACCGCTGCCACCGGCCATGTCAGCGCCGAACCGTTACTGCTGGTGCTGATCATCTTCGCCTGGACCCCGCCGCACTTCTGGGCACTGGCGATCCACCGCAAAGAGGAATACGCCAAGGCCGATATTCCGATGCTGCCAGTCACCCACGGCGAGCACTACACCAAAGTGCACATTCTGCTGTACACCTTCGTTCTGCTGGCGGTCAGTCTGCTGCCGTATGTGATCCACATGAGCGGCGTGTTGTACCTGATCTGCGCCCTCGGTCTGGGCGCAAGGTTTCTGCAATGGGCCGTGGTGCTGTACCGTGGCACTCGGCCGCACGCGGCGATCAACACCTTCAAGTACTCTATTTATTACTTGTTCCTGTTGTTCATCGCCCTGCTCGTAGACCACTACTTACTGTTGAACCTATGACTCGAACCCAGAAAACCGTCTTCATCCTCGTCGCCGTGATCGCGCTGATCTTGGGCCTTACCGTTAACAAAGTGCTGAGCGGCAAGGGCCAGGGCGACCCCACCGCGCTGATCGACGCCGGTATCATCCTGCTGCCGCAAAGCCGCACCCTGCCGGACGTGACGATGACCGATCAGGACGGCAAACCGGTCGCGATCAATGAGCTCAAAGGCAAGTGGAGCCTGCTGTTCTTCGGCTACACCTTCTGCCCGGACATCTGCCCGACCACCCTCGCCCAACTGCGCCAGATCAAGAGCGAGTTGCCCAAAGAGGCTGTGGATAAGTTGCAGATCGTCCTGGTCAGCGTCGACCCGAATCGCGATAACCCCAAGCAGTTGAAGCAGTACCTGGGCTACTTCGATCCGCAGTTCATCGGCCTGACGCCGACCTCGATCGAAGAGCTGCAGAAAGTCGCCAACGCGGTGAGCATTCCGTTTATCCCGGCCGATACCAGCAAGCCTAATTACACGGTGGATCACAGCGGCAATCTGGCGGTAATCGGGCCGGACGGCACGCAGCGCGGGTTTATTCGGGCACCGTTGAACAACGCCAAACTGGTGGCGCAGTTGCCGGTGATGCTTAACCGCAAATAACACGCCACTGCCCCCTGTGGGAGCGAGCCTGCTCGCGAAGAGGTCGGCAGAGTCAACATCTACATTGCCTGACACACCGCTTTCGCGAGCAGGCTCGCTCCCACAAGGGACTGTGTTTTCGGGCACAAAAAAGGGGACGCACATGGCGTCCCCTTTTCGTTGCAGCAATCTGAATCAGAACGCCGGCAATACCGCGCCTTTGTACTTCTCGAGAATGAAGGCTTTGACTTCCGGGCTGTGCAGGGCAGCAGCGAGTTTCTTCATCGCGTCGCTGTCCTTGTTGTCCTCGCGGGACACTAGGATGTTCACGTAAGGCGAGTCGTTGCCTTCGATCACCAGCGCGTCCTTGGACGGATCAAGCTTGGCTTCCAGCGCGTAGTTGGTGTTGATCAGCGCCAGGTCGACCTGAGTCAGCACGCGCGGAATGGTCGCGGCTTCCAGTTCACGGATCTTCAGGTCTTTCGGGTTTTCGACGATGTCTTTGACGGTCGACAGGATGTTGTTCGAATCCTTCAACTTGATCACGCCAGCCTTGGCCAGCAGCAACAGCGCACGGCCGCCGTTGGTGGCGTCGTTCGGGATCACCACATTGGCGCCGCTTGGCAGGTCTTTCAGATCCTTGATCTTGCTGGAGTAAGCGCCCAGCGGCTCCAGATGCACGCCGGTCACAGCCACCAGGTGGGTGCCCTTGGCTTTGTTGAACTCATCGAGGTACGGCTGGTGCTGGAAGAAGTTGGCGTCCAGACGCTTTTCCGCGACCTGCACGTTCGGCTGAACGTAGTCGGTGAAGACTTTGACCTTCAGATCCACGCCTTCTTTGGCCAGAGCCGGCTTCACGAACTCGAGGATTTCAGCGTGCGGCACCGGAGTGGCGGCAACGGTCAGGGTTTCTTCTGCCTGGGCCGAAAAAGCCGCCACGGCGGCGAGGGCAACGATCAGTTTTTTCATTCAGCTAACTCCATTTGAGGCACCCGCTTGCGGCGCCTGCCAGCGAATGGCCGGCTCATTTATTAATGACGAAACCGGTTACTTGCGCGAGAAATGCACGACCAGTCTGTCACCTACCATTTGCAACACTTGCACCAGGATCAGCAGCAACACAACGGTGACGATCATCACGTCAGTCTGGAAACGCTGATAGCCGAACCGGATCGCCAGGTCACCCAGACCACCAGCGCCCACGACACCGGCCATGGCCGTGTAGGACACCAGGGTAATCGCCGTCACCGTAATCGCTGCGAAGATGCCCGGACGGGCCTCTGGCAGCAAGGCGTTGACGATGATCTGCCGGGTCGTCGCGCCCATCGACTGGGTCGCTTCGATGATGCCGCGATCGACTTCACGCAGGGCGGTTTCCACCAGACGCGCGAAGAACGGCGTTGCACCCACCACCAACGGCGGAATCGCACCGGCCACACCCAGCGACGTGCCGGTGATCAGCACCGTGAACGGGATCATCACGATCAACAGAATAATGAACGGCAGCGAACGCAGAATGTTCACCGCCAGCGACAACATGGCGTAGACGCCTTTGGCTTCGAGTAACTGACGCGGGCTGCACAAGAACAGCAACACGCCCAGCGGCAAACCGAGCAACACGGTGAACAGCAGCGAACCGCCGAGCATCAGCAGGGTGTCGCCAGTCGCCAACCAGATTTCAAACCAGTCGATGTTTTCGAAGAAAGTCTTGAGCAGTTCCATTAACGCAGCACCTCCATGTGAACGTCAGCGGCAGTGAAACGGGCGAACGCCGCTTCCATGTCGCCACCGGTGACGGCGAGGGTCAATTGCCCGTACGGAATGTCTTTGATGCGGTCGATGCGACCGGCAAGGATGCTGTAGTCGACCCCGGTTTCCCGGGCGACGGTACCGAGCAACGGCGCGTAGGTCGCTTCGCCCTGGAAGGTCAGACGCACGATACGACCCGGCACATGAGCGAAGTCATCGCGCTGTTCGTTGTCGTCGACCTGCTCGCTTTCCTGAACGAAACGCTTGGTGGTCGGGTGCTGCGGGTGCAGGAACACATCAGCCACCGGACCTTGCTCGACGATCACGCCGGCATCCATCACGCCAACCTGGTCGCACACGCGACGGATCACATCCATCTCGTGAGTGATCAGGACGATGGTCAGTTTCAGCTCGCGATTGATCTCGGCCAGCAGTTGCAGGACCGACGCGGTGGTCTGCGGGTCAAGGGCGCTGGTGGCTTCGTCGCAGAGCAGAATCTTGGGTTTGGTCGCCAGGGCGCGGGCAATGCCGACGCGCTGCTTCTGGCCGCCGGACAATTGCGCCGGGTACTTCTTGGCGTGGTCGGACAGACCGACCCGCGCCAGCAACTCGGCCACACGCTTGTCGATTTCACTGCTCGACAGCTCGCCGGCCAGGGTCAGCGGCAGCGCAACGTTGTCAGCCACAGTCTTGGACGCGAGCAAGTTGAAGTGCTGGAAGATCATCCCGACTTGCTGACGGAAACGACGCAGGCCGTTGGCGTCCAGCGCGGTGACTTCTTCGCCGTCGACGATGATTTTGCCGCCACTGGATTCTTCCAGGCGATTGATCAGACGCAGCAGGGTACTTTTGCCCGCACCGGAATGACCGATCAGGCCAAAGACCTGACCGTTCTCGATCGAGAGGCTGGTCGGGTGCAGGGCGGGAATGTCCTTACCGGCGACGCGGTAAGTCTTGTGGACGTTTTGAAACTCGATCACGTAGCGAACCTTGTGGGGCGCGTTAGAAAAGGATCAGCGTTTAGCCGGGCGCGCATTTTAGCCTGTCCGTATAGAGGTTCTTAGCATTTATTTCTCAATTAACCTTCGATTTGGCAATAACAAGATCAAAGGTCATAAAAAAGGAACGCTCAAAATCCTCGTCAGTCACTAGGTAAGCGACTTGAAAACCCTGGGTGCCGTGCCCGGGAACCACTCAAGAGCCCCCGGCAAGCCTCGGGGTCAAACGAGGAGTTTACGTCTGATGAGCAGTAAGAAGCCCACCGCTGACAAAAGCCAACTGGCCGGAACCGATACCAAGGATCGCGCCAACACCAACGCCAAGCTCGAAAGCCTGGAGACATTCCGTTCTGACGCCACCGGCCAAGCTCTGCGCACCAATCAGGGCGTAAAAATTGCCGACAACCAGAACACCCTGACGGCCGGCGCCCGCGGGCCGTCGCTGCTCGAAGATTTCATCATGCGTGAAAAGATCACGCACTTTGACCACGAGCGGATTCCAGAACGCATCGTCCACGCCCGCGGCACCGGAGCCCATGGCTTCTTTCAGGCCTATGAAAATCATGCCGATCTGACCAAGGCTGGCTTCCTACAAGATCCGGGGAAGAAAACTCCGGTGTTCGTGCGTTTTTCCACGGTGCAGGGGCCACGCGGCTCCGGTGATACCGTGCGTGACGTGCGCGGTTTCGCGGTGAAGTTCTTCACCGATGAAGGTAACTTCGACCTGGTCGGCAACAACATGCCGGTGTTTTTCATTCAGGATGCGATCAAGTTTCCCGACTTCGTCCATGCGGTGAAACCCGAGCCCCACAACGAAATCCCTACCGGCGGTTCGGCCCATGACACCTTCTGGGATTTCGTCTCGCTGGTCCCGGAATCGGCGCACATGGTTATTTGGGCAATGTCCGACCGGGCGATCCCGAAAAGCCTGCGCAGCATGCAGGGCTTCGGCATCCACACCTTCCGTTTGATCAACGCCGAAGGCAAATCGCGCTTCGTCAAATTCCACTGGCGCCCTACCGCCGGCACTTGCTCGTTGGTGTGGGATGAGGCGCAGAAACTCGCCGGCAAGGACACGGACTACCACCGTCGCGACCTTTGGGAATCGATCGAGATGGGCGACTACCCGGAATGGGAACTGGGCGTACAGATCATCGAGGAGGAAAACGAGCACGACTTCGATTTCGACATCCTCGACCCGACCAAGTTGATCCCCGAAGAAATCGTGCCGATCACGCCGCTGGGCAAAATGACCCTCAACCGCAATCCGGACAATTACTTTGCCGAGACTGAACAGGTTGCGTTCTGTCCGGGCCACATCGTCCCGGGAATCGACTTTTCCAATGATCCATTGCTACAAGGTCGCCTGTTTTCCTACACCGACACGCAAATCAGCCGACTCGGCGGGCCGAATTTTCACGAACTGCCGATCAATCGCCCGGTGGCGCCGTTCCACAACGGTCAGCGCGATGCTCAGCACCGCACGGTGATCGACAAGGGCCGTGCGTCCTACGAGCCGAACTCGATTGATGGCGGCTGGCCGAAAGAAACCCCGCCGGCTGCGCAGGACGGTGGTTTCGAGAGCTATCCGGAACGCATTGACGCCAACAAGATCCGCCAGCGCAGCGAGTCGTTCAGCGATCACTTCTCTCAAGCACGGTTGTTCTTTCACAGCATGAGCAAGCATGAGCAAGAACACATCATTTCTGCTTACAGCTTTGAGTTGGGCAAGGTCGAGCGGGAATTCATCCGTGCGCGTCAGGTGAACGAAATTCTGGCCAACATCGACCTGGAACTGGCCAAGCGAGTGGCCGAGAACCTCGGTTTGCCGGCGCCAGCCAAAGGCACGATTGAGGTGCGCAAAACGTCACCGGATCGATCCCCGGCACTGAGTCAGGCGAATCTGTTGCCGGAGAACATCAAGACGCGAAAAGTAGCGATTCTTGCGGCCAACGGCGTCGATGGTGCGGCGATTGACGCCATGAAGAAAGCGCTTGAAGCACAAGGTGCGCACGCCAAACTGCTCGGGCCGACGTCGGCACCCGTCAAAACCGCTGATGGCAAAAGCCTGCCGGTGGATGCCTCGATGGAAGGTATGCCTTCGGTGATCTTTGATGCGGTGTTCGTACCGGGTGGCGCGGCATCGATCAAGGCGTTGAGCGGTGACGGCGTGGCGTTGCACTACCTGCTGGAGGCGTACAAGCATTTGAAGGCGATTGCGTTGCAGGGTGACGCCAAGCAGTTGCTGGATGTGCTGAAGCTGGAGGCGGATGCCGGGCTGCTTGAGGGCAAGGATGTTGGTGCGCTGACCAAACCGTTCTTTGCCGCGATCGGGCAGCATCGGGTTTGGGCGCGCGAGCCCAAGGCGAAAGCCATTCCGGCCTAAAAGTCATTCACTGACTGAAGGGACGCCTTCGCGAGCAAGCCCGCTCCCACTCTGGATCTGCGTCGAACACAAAATTTGTGGGCACAGAAGATCAAGGGTGGGAGCGGGCTTGCTTGCGAAGCTTTTAGGGCTTTTTCGGACTTAGAACCATCTGCGCCGGCACCGTGCGCAAAATCTGTTTCTCGATTTTCAGATCGAAATCCGGATTCAATTTCTTCACCCGCTTGGTCAGCAACGTCGCCAACCAAGGGTAATCATTGGTGCGGGGCGCCTGAATGCTCACTGCACATTCGTAATTCACCACATCGGCGGCGATCGCATCGAGTTGCCGACGAAGTTTGCGACTATCGGTGATGTTCAGCGCAACCGTAGTGCTCTCGGCGGTCGGATCAATCACCTTGGCTTTCGGCTTGGCTTCGGCTGCCAACAACGCTGCTTCGGCCTTTTCCAGCTCGGCCTTGCGCGCTTGGGTGATGGCACCGTTGACGCCACCGGTCAGCGCTGGCGCTTTCGGCATCAACGCACGCGCACGGCTCAACGCGGTAGCGGCAGCATTCACGTCACCCTTCTGCAGCACGATCTGGCTACGACGCAGATACGCCTCGGCCAATTGCCGCTGATAATGCTCAAGGGATTGATCGTTGGGGGTTTCGGCCTGCATGGCGGCCAACTGGTCTTCGGCAGTGGCCAATTCGCTGCTGGCCAGGCTTTGCTCCAGCTGTGCGATGGCCGTAGCTCGCGCATCGGGGACTTCAGCCACCGGTGGCGTGCTTTGGCAGGCGCCCAGCAGCAGTGAAAATGCGACAAGGAGCAGATAACGGGAGGCGAACGGCTTCATTCCTGCGACTCTCTATTTGCGCAAAAAGCGAGCAAGTCTACACCCCTCGACGGGGCAGAACAAAACTCAGCAGAAACAGTGCGGCCGCCGTCACAACGATTGACGGGCCGGCCGGGGTGTCCTTGAACCACGACAGCGCCAGGCCGCCACACACCGCGAGCATGCCCAGCAGGCTTGCGCCCACGGCCATTTGCTCCGGTGAACGGGCATGACGCTGTGCCGCAGCCGCCGGAATGATCAACAACGAGGTAATCAGCAACACACCGACGATTTTCATCGCCACCGCGATCACCACCGCAATCAACAGCATCAGCGCCATGCGCAGACCGGCCACCGGCAGGCCTTCGACTTTGGCCAACTCTTCATGCACGGTGATCGCCAGCAATGGGCGCCACAGTGCCACCAGCAACACCAGCACCGCCGCGCTGCCGCCGAGGATCCACGCCAGATCGGTCGGGCTGATCGCCAGCAGGTCGCCGAACAGATAGGCCATCAGGTCGATCCGCACTTCATGCATGAAGCTTAGTACCACCAGCCCGAGAGAGAGCGTGCTCGGTGCGAGAATTCCCAAAAGCGTGTCGGACGCCAGTGGCTGGCGCTGTTGCAACGTCACCAGCAGCACCGCCAGCAGCAGGCAACCGACCGTTACGGCAACCGTTGGGCTGACATCCAGCACAAAGCCCAAGGCCACCCCCAACAGGGCCGCATGCGACAACGTATCGCCGAAATAGGCCATGCGCCGCCAGACCACGAAAGACCCCAACGGCCCGGCAACCAGCGCCAGCGCCAGACCTGCAAGCAGGGCATACAACAGAAAATCAGCCATGCTTGCAGTTGTCTCCATGAACGTGGGGTTGGCCCGAAACCGGGCCCTTGACCACCGAACCGTGCAGGTCGTGGGCGTGGTCATGATGGTGGTGATAGATCGCCAGGCTCTGCGCGTTTTTGCCGAACAACTCGACGAACGCCGGATCGCCGCTGACTTGCTCGGGGTGCCCGGAGCAGCAGACGTGACGGTTGAGGCAGACCACCTGATCGGTGGTGCTCATCACCAGATGCAAATCGTGAGAAACCATCAGCACACCGCAGCCATGCCGGTCGCGCAGCCGGGTGATCAGGCTGTACAACTCGGCCTGACCGGCAACGTCGACGCCTTGCACCGGTTCGTCGAGCACTAACAGTTCCGGTTCGCGCAGCAGCGCCCGGGCCAGCAGCACGCGCTGCATTTCACCGCCGGAAACGCTTTGTACCGGGCTGTCGATGACGTGTTCGGCGCCCACTTCCTTCAACGCCGCCAGCGCACGCGGGCGATCGACGCCCGGCACCAGGCGCAGAAAGCGCAGCACCGAGAGCGGCAGGGTCGGGTCGACATGAAGTTTTTGCGGCATATAGCCGACGCGCAGCTTCGGCTTGCGCCAGACGCTGCCGCTGTCCGGCTTCAACAACCCGAGCACGGCGCGCACCAGCGTGGTCTTGCCGGCGCCGTTGGGGCCGATCAGGGTGACGATCTGCCCCGGCTCGACGCTCAAATCGATGTTGTCCAGCACGGTCTGCCCGGCAAACGTGACAGCGACCTGCTCCAGACGGATCAGCGCGTTGCTCATCAAGCCCCCTGGCAACCGGAGCACAGGCCGACCACTTCGACGGTCTGTGCCTCGACGATGAAGCCGACGTCCCTGGCGCTGTTGATGATCGCGTCGCTGATCACTTTTTGCTCAAGTTCGATGGCGGCGTGGCAATCACGGCAGATCAGGAACTGGCCTTGGTGCGCGTGCTCCGGGTGGACGCAGCCGACGAAGGCGTTGAGCGAGGAGATGCGATGCACCAGGCCGTTTTCCAAAAGGAAATCCAGCGCGCGGTACACGGTCGGCGGCGCGGCGCGGCGGCCGTCCTGCTCGCTGAGTACCGCGAGGATGTCATAAGCGCCCAGCGGCTTGTGGCTCTGCCACACCAGCTCCAGTACCCGGCGGCGCAATGCGGTCAGGCGCAGGCCTTTCTGGGCGCACAAGGTATCGGCCTCGGACAAAGCGCTGTGCACGCAATGAGAGTGGTCGTGGGGACGGCTGGCAATCGGAGTAATGGGCATGGGCGGCGACGAGTTTTGATAGAGACGTTATTATGTTACCCGTTCTCGCCTCCTTGAGTGGTCATCGTGTCCCGAATTTTTTCTGTTTTTGTGGCGTTTGTCGCCAGTTTCCTGCTGATCGGTTCGGCTCAGGCCGAGGTCAAAGTCCTCACCAGCATCAAACCTTTGCAGTTGATTGCAGCGGCGGTGCAGGACGGCGTGGCGATTCCCGAAGTGCTACTGCCGCCGGGCGCGTCGCCGCATAACTATGCCCTGCGCCCATCCGACGTACGGAAGGTGCAATCGGTGGACCTGCTCTACTGGATCGGCCCGGACATGGAAGGTTTCCTGCCGCGCGTGCTGAGCGGTCGAAAGCTGCCGAGCGTGGCGGTGCAGGATTTGCCGGGATTGAAATTGCGTCATTTCGCTGAAGACAGCCATTCCCACTCCGAAGACGCCGATGAGCATGATCACGATCACCGTCCGGGCACGCTGGACGCGCATTTGTGGCTATCGCCGGTGAACGCACGCGTTATTGCCGACAAAATGGCAACGGATCTAAGCGCCGCCGACCCGGCCAATGCCGAGCGCTATCAGCACAACGCCAAAGCGTTCGATGAGCGACTGGATGCTTTGGACCAGCGGCTCAAGAAGCGTCTGGCCAGCATTGAAGGCAAACCGTACTTCGTTTTTCACGAAGCGTTTGATTACTTCGAAGACGCTTACGGCTTGAAGCACACCGGCGTGTTCAGCGTAGCGGCGCAAGTGCAACCCGGCGCGCAACACGTGGCGGCGATGCGCACACGCTTGCAGGAAATCGGCAAGACGTGTGTATTCAGCGAGCCGCCACTGCGCCCGCGTCTGGCGGAAACACTGGTGGCAGGTCTGCCGGTAAAACTGGCGGAACTCGATGCGCTGGGCGGTTACACCTCGGCGACTGCTCAGGGGTATGAGCAGGTGCTGGAAAAATTGGGCAATGATCTGGCCGGCTGCCTGGAATCTCTCTAAACCCGGCATCTGTGTTGGCCCATTCGCGAGCAAGCCCGCTCCACCTTGGTTCTGTGTCATGCACAAATCCAAGGTGGGAGCGGGCTTGCTCGCGAAGCTTTTAAAGGGCAAACGGTAGAGGCGTGTTGACCTGCTGGCGCTGCGCCAACCGCTGCTCAAACTCTTGCGGATCGTGAATCAACACGTCCTGACCGGCAAACTGTTCGGCCGCGATCAACCGCGACAGCCAGAACCGCACACACGCCACGCGCAGCATCGTCGGCCACAACTCAGCCTCCGCCGCCGTGAACGGCCGCAGCGCCGCATAGGCACCGAGGAAAGCGCGGGCACGCGGACCATCGATCAAGCCGTCATCGTCCGAACACCAGTCGTTCAAGGCAATCGCCACGTCATACAGCATCGGCCCCGAGCAGGCGTTGTAGAAATCGATCAGACCGGTCAGGTGCGTGCCTTCGAACATCGCATTGTCGCGGAACAGGTCGGCGTGGATATTGGCCCGTGGCAACGCGAGAATTTTTTCTTTCTGCGCAGTGATCTCATCCAGCGCCTTGTGCAGCAGCGCACGCGGCTCGTCGCTCAGATGCGAGAGAAACTCGTTGCCCTCTTTCAGCATCCAGTCCAGGCCACGGTCGGTCTTGCGCTTGATCATTCGTTCGCCCTGAGTCGCCAGGTGCAGATGCGCCTGCAACTCGCCGACCTGCGCGCAATGCTGAGCATTGGCGACCTTGATGTGCTTGCCGGCCAGGCGTGGTTGCAGCAGCGCCGGTTTGCCCTTGAGCTCCCGCAACGCCTCGCCTTCGGTGGTGCGCAGTGCGTAAGGCACCGGCAAATCGGCTTCGTGCAGCACGTCGAGCAGGTCGATGAAGAACGGCATCTCCTGCACCGGGCCGCGCTCGACCAAGGTCAGGACAAACTCGCCCTGCTCCAGGCTGATAAAGAAATTGGTGTTTTCGCTGCCGGCGGCGATCCCCTGGAAATCAAGCAGACGGCCAAGCCCGTAAGGGGCGAGAAAGGTTTCCAGCTCAGGCCGAGCCAGGGGAGTGAACACAGACATGGTTAAAAACTGCTCAGTTCGGGCGCCGCCAGTACAGCGGCGCCGATTAAGTTTAAGAGACTACTTCCATTCGAAAATCTTCCATGACGGAATCAGCATATCCGGCTGATCCGAGCGGATGAAGTTTGCATCCGTCCCGTCTGCACGCACCAGAAAGTAGGGCGGCGCGCCCTTCACGGTGACTTTGATCGCATACAGGAAACCGTTTTGCCGGTACTCCTGAATGGTTTTGTCGCCTTCGGTGCGAATGGTAACTTCCGGATCCGCTGACGGCGCATCATCTGCCGCCATTGCGGCCAACGGTGAGACAGCAATCAAACTGACCAGCAGCAAGCGATTTAACGTACGCATGATAACCTTGTCCCTTTGTCGTCAACGGTCCCGCTATTCTAGCGCCGGGCCCGCCGAAAAGGTTGATTCTGCTCATGAGCCAAGCCCCCCTCGTCCTGGTGGACGGTTCGTCTTACCTGTACCGCGCTTTCCACGCCCTGCCCCCGTTGACCACCTCCAAAGGCCTGCCGACCGGCGCGGTCAAGGGTGTGCTGAACATGCTCAAGAGTCTGCGCAAGCAGTACCCAGACAGCCCGTTCGCCGTGGTGTTCGACGCCAAGGGCGGGACCTTTCGCGATGAGATGTACGCCGAATACAAGGCCAATCGCCCCAGCATGCCCGACGACATGCGCGTGCAGATCGAGCCGCTGCACCAGAGCGTGATCGCCCTCGGCTTCCCGCTGCTGTGCGTGGAAGGCGTCGAGGCTGACGACGTGATCGGCACCCTGGCCCGCAGCAGCGCGGCGGCGGATCGCCCGGTGGTCATCTCCACCGGCGACAAGGACATGGCGCAACTGGTCGATGGCCACATTACCTTGGTCAACACCATGTCCGGTAGTTCGATGGACGTGGAGGGCGTGAAGGAGAAATTCGGCGTCGCTCCAGAGCAGATCATCGATTATCTGGCGTTGATGGGCGATTCTTCCGACAACATTCCGGGCGTTCCGGGTATCGGCCCCAAAACGGCTTCCGGCCTGCTGGTCGGCGTTAACGGCGGCCTCACCGAGTTGTATGCGAATCTCGACATCGTGCCGACCCTGCCGATTCGCGGCGCCAAAACCCTGCCGGCCAAGCTCGAAGAGCACAAGGAGATGGCGTTCCTCTCCTATCAACTGGCGACCATCAAGATCGACGTGCCGCTGGACGTCGAACTCGACGATTTGCAGATGCGCGCCGAAGATCCGGCCAAGCTCTACGAGCTTTACACGCTGCTGGAATTCAAGAGCTGGATCAACGATCTCGATCGCGATGCCAAACGACTGGAATTGAGCAGCGCTGCGGCGCCTGAGCCGGCAGGCGATCTGTTCAGCACGCCGGAGGCCGAGACCCCGGCCGCTCCGGCCCAAGCCGCCTATGAAACCATCCTCGATCAGGCGCGTTTTGACGTCTGGCTGGAAAAACTCAAGAACGCCAAGCTGTTCGCCTTCGACACCGAAACCACCGGCATCGACGCGCAGCAGGCGCAACTGGTCGGTCTGTCGTTCGCTGTGCAGGCCAACGAAGCGGCCTACATTCCGCTGACTCACTCTTACATCGGCGTGCCTGAGCAACTGGATCGCGACACCGTGCTGCGCGCGCTCAAGCCCATTCTGGAAGACCCGAACAAGCTCAAGGTCGGCCAGCACGCCAAGTTCGACATGAATATTCTGGCCAACTGCGCCATCGGCGGTGATCAGAACGAAGGCATCACCGTGCGCGGCATCGCCTTCGACACAATGCTTGAGTCCTACGTGCTCAACTCCACCGCCACCCGTCACGACATGGACAGCCTGGCGCAGAAGTACCTGGATCACACCACTGTGAGTTTCCAGGACATCGCCGGCAAAGGCGCCAAACAGCTGACGTTCGACCAGATTGCGCTGGAGCAGGCCGGGCCGTATGCCGCCGAAGACGCCGACATCACCCTGCGTCTGCACCAGACGTTGTTCGAAAAACTCAGCGCGATCCCAAGCCTGGCCAGCGTGCTGACCGACATCGAAATCCCGCTGGTGCCGGTGTTGGCGCGCATCGAGCGCCAAGGCGCGTTCGTCGATGCCGAACTGCTCGGCATCCAGAGTATTGAATTGGGTAACAAAATGGTCGCACTGGAGCGCGAAGCGTTCGAGATCGCGGGGGAAGAATTCAACCTTGGCTCGCCCAAGCAACTGGGCGTGATTCTCTACGAGAAACTCGGCCTGCCGGTGCTAAAGAAAACCGCCAAGGGCCAGCCATCCACCGCTGAAGAAGTGTTGGCGAAACTGGCCGAGGACGATCACCGCTTGCCCAAAGTGCTGATGGAACACCGTTCCATGAGCAAGCTGAAAAGCACTTACACCGATCGCCTGCCGGAGCAGATCAACCCGCGTACCGGGCGCATCCACACGTCGTACCATCAGGCTGTGGCCTCGACCGGTCGTTTGTCCTCCAGCGATCCAAACCTGCAGAACATTCCGGTGCGTACCGCTGAAGGCCGGCGCATACGTCAGGCGTTCGTCGCGCCAAAAGGCTACAAACTGCTGGCGGCGGACTATTCGCAGATCGAACTGCGGATCATGGCGCACCTGTCCAAGGACGAAGGTTTGATGAACGCCTTCCGCAACAATCTGGACGTGCATACCGCAACCGCTGCCGAAGTGTTCAAGGTGGAGCTCAACGAAGTCACTTCCGACCAGCGCCGCGGCGCCAAAGCGATCAACTTCGGTCTGATCTACGGCATGGGCGCACAAAAACTCGGCAAGGACATCGGCGTCGACACCAAGACCGCCAAGGCTTACATCGATACCTACTTCGCCCGTTATCCGGGTGTTCGCGAGTACATGGATCGCACCCGCGCCCAAGCGGCGGATCAAGGTTATGTCGAAACCTTCTTCGGCCGCCGCCTGTACCTGCCGGAGATTAACTCCAACAAGCCACAGGAACGCGCAGCCGCCGAACGCACGGCAATCAACGCGCCTATGCAGGGTACAGCGGCAGACATCATCAAGAAGGCCATGGTGGCGGTGGATAACTGGCTGGCGACGTCCGGACTGGACGCCAAAGTCATCCTGCAGGTGCACGATGAACTGGTACTGGAGGTTCGCGAGGATCTGGTCGAGCAGGTCAGCGCCGAGATTCGCGTGCACATGAGCGAAGCGGCGAAACTGGATGTGCCGTTGCTGGTGGAAGTCGGCGTGGGCAACAACTGGGATGAGGCTCACTGAGCCAGTTGAAACCGGCTCTGCTGCGGCATGACGTCGCGGCAGAGCCCGGAAAATGCGCTTAGTCCGAAAAGCTCTTGGGATTATTCCAAAGCTTTTTGAAAAAAATCTGAACTAATCTGGAAGAACATCACTCAGAGTTACTGAATGGCTGGTGAAGCCCTTCGATGCTCCTATGTTGTGTTAAGTGTTGGCAGATATCTGAACCCCGCCCTAGCGGTTCGGAACTTGAACCCCGGAATTTCTCCCTCCCCAAATGAAATCCGGGGCTTTTTTTGCCCAAAAATTGCCTGCGACGCCCTTGCCAGAAGGCGCCACAGACAATTTTGCAATCACTTACTCAGCCGCTGCTTCAGCGCCCTTGTCAGCCAATTCCATCCAGCCTGCCAACACAGTGTAGGCCTCTTCCAGGCCCATGCGTTTTGGCGCCGAGAACAGCTGGATAGTGACCAGATCACCCCAACCCTTGCGAATTTCCGACTGCACTTTGAGCAGCGTGTTCTTGGCCGCGCCGTAAGTCAGTTTGTCGGCCTTGGTCAGCAGAATATGCATCGGCATGCCGGCCGCAACGGCCCAGTCGAGCATCAACAGGTCGAAGTCGGTCATTGGATGACGGATGTCCATCATCAGAATCAAACCCTTCAAACTCTCGCGTCCACCGAGGTAAGCCTCAAGGTGACGCTGCCAGTGCTGCTTGAGCGGGATCGGCACTTTTGCATAACCGTAGCCCGGAAGGTCGACCAGACGCCGATCATCGTCTAGCTTGAAGAAGTTCAACAGCTGCGTGCGACCCGGGGTTTTCGAGGTGCGCGCCAGGCTGGCGTGAGTCAGGGTGTTCAGGGCGCTGGATTTGCCGGCGTTGGAACGACCGGCGAAAGCCACTTCAAAGCCTTCGTCGTCGGGGCATTGATCGACTTTGGCGGCACTGAGCATGAACGTGGACTGTTGGCACAGGCCGAGGATGGGATTCTTGAGTTGCATGAGATTTCCGATGTGGGCGGCGACTGGATTGGGCTCGGAACGCGGTGTCGCTTCCGTTTCAGTGACGCCAGAATATAA
>NZ_JBIUWM010000038.1:0-50854 GCF_044743445.1 Pseudomonas sp. NPDC087615
GGTTGCGTCTGGCCTAGTGGGCAGACGATTAAAAATTCAAGGATTGCCGACAGGTTGTTCCGGCGGCGTGTAGTTTTACTACAAATCTTCCGGCATTTCAGCCTTTCGGATGTATAGACGAGTAGTAAAACTACAGATGAAAGGCTTGTGGCCTCTGACTGTGTTGTGAGAATAATCGTTAAGGTTGGTCGATTACCATCCAGAAAAGGTGAAAGTTTGATGTTGGCTGCCAAAGAAAAAGAAATATCAGCTATTTCTAACTTTTGTTCGACAGTCCTTCGCGTAGCGGGTTTTCATTATTCACTACAAACGGCCATTTCCACGCCGATCAAGGATAGACCATGACCCTGCCCGTGCTTGCCGAACTGCCCGCCATTCTCCTGCCGTTGGTCAGCCGATCCGAGCAGTCGTTCCGTACGGCCGTCGCTTCGCTGGAAGACGATCGCGGCTTCTCGACCTGGACGCCTGAGCGCTGGGCGCAATTCGCTCGCGTCACCGCGGCCAGCGAGTTTGTCATTGAACAGAGCGTTCGTGACCCTTTGATGTTGCTGTCGCTGGTGCAATCCGGCGAACTCGACCGCTCCTATGCGCCGGGTGAACTGTGCACGCAGATTGCCACTGCCGTAAATGCTGCGCAGACCGAAGATGAGCTCGGACGCGTGTTGCGTCGTCAACGTGCGCGCCATCAAGTGCGGATCATCTGGCGTGACCTGACCCGTCAGGCCAACCTGGTGCAGACCTGTCGCGACCTTTCGGACATGGCCGACGCCAGCATCGACCAAGCTTATCAATGGCTGTACAGCCGCCATTGCCAGCAATTCGGCACGCCGACCGGGCGTCGCAGCGGCGAGCCGCAGCAAATGGTCATCCTCGGCATGGGCAAGCTCGGCGCGGTCGAGCTTAACCTGTCCTCGGACATCGACCTGATCTTCGCCTACCCCGAGGGCGGCGAAACCGTCGGCGTGAAGCGCGCGCTGGATAACCAGGAATTTTTCATCCGCCTCGGTCAGCGTCTGATCAAGGCGCTCGATCCGATGACCGTCGATGGCTTCGTGTTCCGCGTCGACATGCGCCTGCGCCCTTACGGTTCGTCCGGCGCGCTGGTGCTGAGCTTCAACGCACTGGAGCAGTATTACCAGGATCAGGGCCGCGACTGGGAGCGCTACGCGATGATCAAGGCGCGGGTGGTGGCCGGTGATCAAGTGGCCGGTGAGCAGTTGCTCGACATGCTGCGGCCGTTCGTTTACCGGCGTTATCTGGATTTCTCGGCGATCGAAGCACTGCGCACCATGAAGCAGTTGATCCAGCAGGAAGTGCGGCGCAAAGGCATGGCCGACAACATCAAGCTGGGCTCGGGTGGCATCCGCGAGGTCGAGTTCATCGCCCAGGCCTTTCAACTGATTCACGGTGGCCGCGATCTGAGTCTGCAACAGCGTCCTCTATTAAAGGTGCTGAGCACGCTGGAAGGGCAGGGGTACTTGCCGCCAGCGGTGATCAGCGAGTTGCGCGAAGGTTACGAATTCTTGCGTTACACCGAACACGCGATTCAGGCGATTGCCGACCGCCAGACCCAGATGCTGCCGGACGGCGCTCAGGATCAGGCGCGAATTGCTTTCATGCTCGGGTTTGCTGACTGGGCGTCTTTCCACGAAAAACTGATGTTCTGGCGCGGCCGCGTGGCCTGGCACTTTGCGCAGGTGATCGCCGATCCCGATGAGGAAGAGGGCGCCGAAAGCGAAGTGGTGGTGGGCGGTGAATGGCTGCCGTTGTGGGAAGAGGCGCAGGACGAAGAGGCGGCGTGCCGTCAGTTGGAAGAGGGCGGGTTTCGCGATGCGAGCAAAGCGCTTAAGGCACTGGCGAGTCTGCGCGGCAGTCCGCAATTGCGCGCGATGCAGCGATTGGGGCGTGAGCGTCTCGATGCGTTTATTCCGCGTTTGCTCGCCCAAGCGGTCGAGCATGACAACCCGGATCTGGTGCTTGAACGTGTGCTGCCACTGGTGGAGGCCGTTGCCCGGCGTTCGGCTTATTTAGTGTTGCTGACCGAAAACCCCGGCGCGCTGCGCCGTTTGCTGACGCTGTGTGCGGCGAGCCCGTGGATTGCCGAGCAGATCACCCGTTTCCCGCTGCTGCTTGACGAATTGCTCAACGAAGGTCGGCTGTTCAAGCCGCCGCTGGCGCCGGAATTGGCCGCTGAGTTGCGCGAGCGTCTGACGCGAATTCCCGAAGACGACCTTGAGCAACAAATGGAAGCCCTGCGCCACTTCAAACTGGCGCACCGCTTGCGCGTCGCGGCTTCGGAAATCGCCGGCAGTTTACCGCTGATGAAAGTCAGCGATTACCTGACCTGGTTGGCCGAGGCCATTCTCGAACAAGTGCTGGCCCTGGCCTGGCGTCAAACGATCGCCAAATACGGCACGCCGCTGCGCACCGACGGCACCTTGTGCGATCCCGGCTTCATCATTGTCGGTTATGGCAAAGTCGGCGGTCTGGAGTTGGGGCATGGTTCCGATCTGGATCTGGTGTTCATCCATGACGGCGACCCGCAGGCCGAAACCGATGGTCCGAAACCGATTGATGGGGCGCAGTTCTTCACCCGACTCGGCCAGCGGATCATTCACTTGCTGACGGCGCAGACCAACTCCGGCCAGCTCTATGAAGTGGACATGCGTCTGCGTCCGTCCGGTGCGTCCGGGCTGTTGGTGAGTTCGCTCGGCGCGTTTGCCCGCTATCAGGAAAATGAAGCATGGACGTGGGAACATCAGGCTTTGGTGCGCGCTCGGGTGTTGGTCGGCAGCCAGGATGTCGGTCAGGCCTTCGAGAAAGTCCGCGCTCAAGTGTTGGGTAAAGCGCGGGATCTGGCGAAGCTGCAACAGGAAGTCAGCGAAATGCGTGCGAAGATGCGCGACAACCTCGGCAGCAAGAGCACCGCGGCCGGTACGGCGGCAAATGCCTTCGAGGCCACGGCGCCGTTCGACCTCAAGCAGGACGCCGGAGGTATCGTCGATATTGAATTTATGGTGCAATACGCGGCCCTGGCGTGGTCGCAAAGCCATCCGCCACTGCTGCGCTGGACCGATAACATCCGCATTCTGGAAGAGCTGGAACACGAAGGGCTGATGCCTGCCAAAGATGCCAGCCTGTTGCGTGAGGCGTATAAAGCCTACCGCTCCGCCGCCCACCGACAGGCATTGCAGAAGGATGCCGGGGTGATCCCGGGTGACCAGTTTGCCGATGAACGTCGGCAGGTAGTGCGGATCTGGCGCGAGTTGGGGCTAAGCTGAAGTGCGCCAATAATGAGATTCAAAAGTGGGAGCGAGCCTGCTCCCACAGTGATCTGCGGTGAGTCGCAGATATGTGAACAGATGCAAAACCCTGTAGGAGCGAGCCTGCTCGCGATAGTGGAGTGACACTCGACAGTCATGTTGAAGGTAATGACCCATCGCAAGCCGCCGGTGTTCCTGCTGTGATTCTCGAGGCGGGGAGGCGTAATGCCTCCCCGGTTCGTTTTTGGAAACCACATGAATATTCTGATCGTTGGGCCCAGTTGGGTCGGTGACATGGTGATGGCGCAGACACTGTTTCAGTGTCTCAAGCAACGCCACCCGCAATGCGAAATCGACGTACTGGCCCCTGAGTGGAGCCGGCCGATCCTTGAGCGCATGCCGCAAGTGCGCAAGGCCTTGAGCTTTCCGCTCGGCCACGGCGCGCTGGAATTGGCGACGCGTCGGCGTATCGGTAAATCTCTGGCCGGTCAGTACGATCAGGCGATCCTGTTGCCCAACTCGCTGAAGTCGGCGCTGGTGCCGTTTTTTGCCGGCATCAAGACACGTACCGGTTGGCGCGGCGAGTTCCGCTACGGCCTGCTCAACGACGTGCGCACGCTCGACAAAGAGCGTTATCCGCTGATGATCGAGCGCTTCATGGCTCTGGCTTATGACGCGAACGCCGAGCTGCCAAAACCTTATCCGCGTCCGAGCCTGCAAATCGATCCGGTGAGCCGCGAAGCGGCACTGGCCAAATTTGGCCTGACCCTTGATCGCCCGGTGTTGGCCTTGTGCCCCGGCGCCGAGTTCGGCGAGTCCAAGCGCTGGCCGTCGGAGCATTACGCCAAGGTTGCCGAGGCGCGCATTCGTGAGGGCTGGCAGGTGTGGCTGTTCGGTTCGAAGAACGATCATGCGGTGGGCGAAGACATTCGCGCGCGACTGATTCCCGGCTTGCGTGAGGAATCGGTGAACCTCAGCGGTGACACGTCCTTGGCCGAGGCTATCGATTTGATGTCCTGCGCCGATTCGGTGGTGTCCAACGACTCCGGTCTGATGCACGTCGCCGCCGCGCTGAACCGGCCATTGGTGGCGGTCTACGGTTCGACTTCGCCAGGCTTTACTCCGCCGTTGGCTGAGCATGTCGAAGTCGTCCGTCTGGGCCTCGAATGCAGCCCGTGCTTCGACCGCACTTGCCGGTTCGGCCATTACAACTGCCTGCGCCAATTGATGCCGGACGCGGTCAACGATGCTTTGCAGAAATTGCAGGGCTCTGTGGTCGAGGTTCATTAAGTTGCGGGTATTGCTGATCAAGACTTCATCGCTGGGCGACGTGATTCACGCGTTGCCGGCGCTGACCGACGCAGCTCGGGCGATTCCCGGGATCAAGTTCGACTGGGTGGTGGAAGAAGGCTTCGCCGAGATTCCGACCTGGCACCCGGCCGTTGGCAAGGTGATTCCGGTGGCGATCCGCCGCTGGCGCAAAAATCTCTGGCAGACCCTCAAGAGCGGCGAGTGGAAACGCTTCAAGCAAAGCGTGCGCGCGAGCAAGTACGACTTGGTGATCGACGCCCAGGGCCTGCTGAAAAGTGCCTGGCTGACTCGCTACGTCAAGGCACCTGTGGCCGGTCTCGATAAAGGTTCAGCGCGTGAACCGATCGCGGCGCGTTTTTATGATCGAAAGCTCGCCGTGGCGCGGGGGCAGCACGCCGTTGAGCGGGTGCGTCAGCTGTTCGCCATCGCCCTCGGTTATGACCTGCCCAAGGGCCTGGGCGATTACGGCCTGAGTGTCGAGCGACTGGTGGAGTTGCCGCGCAAGAGTGCTTTCGTGGTGTTCCTCCATGGCACGACGTGGGACACCAAACACTGGCCGGAAGCCTATTGGCGTGAGCTGACCGAAGGTGTCGGTTACCTCGGCGTCGGCGTGAAGCTGCCGTGGGGCAATCCGCTGGAGAAGGCCCGTGCCGAGCGTATCGCCGCGGGATTCAAGCACGCCGAAGTCTTGCCGAAGCTGAACCTGGCCGGTGTCGGCAAAGTGTTGGCCGGCGCCCAAGCCTGCGTGGCAGTGGACACCGGTCTCGGCCATTTGGCCGCGGCGCTGGATGTCCCAACGATTTCGCTGTTCGGCCCGACCAATCCGGGCCTGACTGGCGCCTATGGCAAAGTGCAGATTCACTTGGCCAGCGACTTTTCGTGCGCGCCGTGCCTGCAAAAGAAATGTACCTACCAACCGACTGCGCAGGATGCCCGTCAGTTTGACCTGAAACGCGAGCAGCCTCTGTGCTTCACGCGTGTGAATCCCGAGCGTGTCGCCAGCCGACTGAGCACGTTGTTAATGGCTGAGGAGCTGCGCTGATGCAATTGGCATTTGTCCTGTACAAATATTTTCCGTTCGGTGGCTTGCAGCGCGACTTCATGCGCATCGCCCTCGAATGCCAGCAGCGCGGCCACCAGATTCGCGTCTACACCCTGATCTGGGAAGGCGATGTACCGCCCGGTTTCGAAGTGCTGGTGGCGCCGGTCAAGGCGTTCTTCAACCATCGGCGCAACGAAAAGCTCACCGCGTGGATGGAGGCCGATCTGGCCAAGCGGCCGGTGGATCGCCTGATCGGCTTCAACAAAATGCCGGGTCTGGACGTTTACTACGCCGCTGACGGTTGCTTCGAAGACAAGGCGCAGAACCTGCGCAACTCGCTGTATCGCCGCTGGGGCCGCTATCGCCACTTCGCCGAGTATGAGCGTGCGGTGTTCGCCAAAGACGCGAAGACGGAAGTGCTGATGATTTCCGAAGTCCAGCAACCGTTGTTCATCAAGCATTACGACACGCCGATCGAACGCTTCCATCTGCTGCCGCCGGGCATTGCCCAGGATCGTCGGCGCCCGGCGGATGCCGGTGAGATTCGCGCCGGGTTCCGCGCTGAATTCAACCTCAAGGACGACGATCTGCTGCTGGTGCAGATCGGCTCCGGGTTCAAGACCAAGGGCGTGGATCGCAGCCTCAAGGCGCTGGCCGCGTTGCCCGCTGAGCTGAAGAAACGTACCCGGCTGTTTGTAATCGGCCAGGATGACCCCAAGTTGTTCCAGATGCAGAGTGCAACTTTGGGCCTGGGCGACAACGTGACGTTTCTCAAGGGCCGCAGCGATATCCCGCGGTTCCTGCTCGGCGCCGATCTGTTGATCCACCCGGCGTACAACGAAAACACGGGCACGGTGCTGCTCGAAGCGCTGGTGGCCGGTTTGCCGGTGCTGGTCAGCGCGGTCTGCGGTTACGCCCATTACATCGCTGAGGCGGATGCAGGGCGGGTGCTGGACGAGCCGTTGGAACAGGCGCAACTGACGCAGTACCTGGCCGATATGTTGAACGACGATGCTGCACGCGCGGCCTGGAGCCGCCACGGTGTGGCCTTCGCCGAGACGGCCGACCTTTACAGCATGCCGCAGCACGCGGCCGATGTGATTCTGGCGGAGCACGCTTAAATGAAGTTGATGCTGGCTGAACCGTTCAAGAGCCTCTGGGCTGGACGCGACCCGTTCACTGAAGTCGAAGGCTTGCAGGGCGAGGTTTACCGCGAGCTGGAAGCCCGCCGGACATTACGCACGGAAGTCGACGGCAACGGATTTTTCGTCAAAATCCACCGCGGCATCGGCTGGGGCGAGATCTTCAAGAACCTGCTGACCGCCAAGCTGCCGGTGCTCGGCGCGGGTCAGGAGTGGAAGGCCATCCAGCGTTTGCAGGAAGTCGGCGTGCCAACCATGACCGCCGTTGCCTACGGCGAGAAGGGCAGCAACCCGGCCGATCAACACTCGTTTATCGTCACCGAAGAGCTGGCGCCGACTATCAGTCTGGAAGACTTCAGCATCGACTGGGTCAAGCAGCCACCGCAGCCGAAACTCAAGCAGGCGCTGATCGCCGAGGTGGCGCGGATGACCGGCATGATGCACCGTGCCGGCGTCAATCACCGCGACTGCTACATCTGCCACTTCCTGCTGCACACCGACAAACCGGTGACGGCCGAGGACTTCAAGCTCTCGGTGATCGACCTGCACCGTGCCCAGACCCGCGCGAAGATCACTCAGCGCTGGCGCAACAAGGATCTGGCGGCGCTGTACTTTTCCGCACTGGACATCGGTCTGACTCGTCGCGACAAACTGCGCTTTCTCAAAGGCTATTTCCAGCAACCGCTGCGCCAGATTCTGGCTGAAGAAGCGCCGTTGCTGAGCTGGCTGGAAGGCAAGGCCAACAAACTCTACGAGCGAAAGCAGCGTTACGGGGATGCGCTCTGATGGCGGGTTGGACTCTTGAGCCGCAATACAGTCATCTCGCCGAAGATTTCGGCAGCCTCGAAGCCGTATTTGCCCTGCAAGGCGAGCGCCTGACCCGCGATCCGCTGTCCGAGGTCATTCGCGTACAGCGCAATGGCGTCAACTATTACGTCAAACGCTACGTCGGCGCCGGTAAAGGCTTGCGCCGGTATCTTGGCAAGCCGCGGGTGAAGATGGAGTGGCAGAATCTCAAGCGCTTCGCCAAGTGGGACATTCCCACTGCCGAAGTGGTGGCTTGGGGGCTGGAGCGCCGTGGCGCGGCTTACGATCGAGGGGCGATGATCACTCGCGAGCTGGACAACACTGAAGACCTCTCGGCACTCGCCGAGCGCAAGGATCCGAAACTCAAGGATCGTGCCTGGGTCGATGGCGTCAGCCGGCAATTGGCCGCTTATACCCGCACGATGCACGATCACCGTTTTACCCATAACGATCTGAAATGGCGCAACCTGTTGATCGACGACCAAGCGCGCATATTTCTCATCGATTGCCCCAATGGCGAGTTCTGGCGCGGCTTCTGGCTCAAATATCGGATCACCAAGGATCTGGCCTGTCTCGACAAGCTCGCCAAATATCACCTGTCCAATACCCAGCGCCTGCGTTTCTATAAGCAATACCGCCAGTGCGACCGGCTGAATGCGGCCGATAAGAAACGGATTCGGCACGTGGTGAGATTTTTCGAGGGACGTGAATGACTGATTTTCTGGCCGAAGAAGACCGTGCGCTGCTTGAGCGCCATGGCTTGGGCACTTTTGACGCGCTGTGGGCCAAGCAGTTGGAAGCGGTAGATGAACCGAATACGGCCCGTGGCGGCTGGAGCAGTGTTTTCCGTCTGGATCTGGAAGGGCAGGGTTACTACCTTAAACGCCAGAGCAATTACCTGACGCGCACCCTGCATGCGCCCTTTGGCGAGCCAAGCTTTGCGCGCGAGTTTCGTAATATCAGCCGATATCGCAAGTTGGGCATTCCCGCGCTGCAAGCGGCTTTTTTCGGTGAGCGCAAAGTCGATGGTGAAGTGCGGGCGATCCTGTTGACGCGTGCGCTGGACGGCTGGAACGATCTGGAATCGCTGCTCGCGAGCTGGTCACAGCTCAGCACCGCCCAGCATTCGGCCATCCTCAAGGCCTGCGGGCTGCTGGCTCGGCATCTGCACGGCGTGCGTCAGGTGCATGGCTGCTTCTACCCCAAACACATTTTTCTGCGGGCCACCGGTGACGGGTATCAGGCGCAACTGATCGACCTGGAGAAAACCCGGCCGTTGTTGTTCGGCATGCGTGACCGGATCAAGGATCTGGAGCCCCTGCAACGTCGCGCAACGGCGTGGGGCGAGCCGCAACTGCGTGAATTGCTGGCGGCTTATCTTGATCAACCGACCACCAGTACGCTGCTCGATCATTGGCTCGTCCGTCTGACCGCGCGCCGCAGTCACAAGGAGACTCGCTGATGCAATTGTCCGAGCTGGCCGGTGCCGGGCGAACCCCGCAACTGCCACTGACGGTGACCCTGGCCGATGCGGCCGGTGTTGCGGATTTGCAGTTGCTGAGTCTGCTGCGGGTCTTGCCGGGGCAGCGCTACGTCGGCGCTGGTGTCTGGCGCGGCCGGCCAGTGCTGGCCAAATTGCTGGTCGGGAGCAAGGCGTCCCGGCATTTTCAGCGTGAGCTGGACGGCGTGCGCTTGCTGGCCGCCCAAGGCATGACCACGCCGTTGCTGTTGGCCGATGGCTTGAAGGACGGTGAGGGTGGCTGGCTGTTGTTCGAGTTCCTTGAAGGCGCCGAAAGCCTTGGCGATGCCTGGGCGAAAGTCGAGTCGCTGCCGGTGCTGGCGGATGAACAGTCTGCGGTGCTGGCCGAGGCGCTTGGCGCCATTGGCGAGCTGCACGGCAAGGGGCTCTGGCAGGAAGATTTGCATCTGGACAATCTGCTGCGTCACGGCGGTCAGTTGTACTTGATCGACGGTGCTGGCATGTGTGTGGAAACCGCCGGTCAGCCGTTGTCGCGACAAAAGGTTCTGGAAAATCTCGGGGTGTTTTTCGCCCAGTTGCCCAAGGCGCTGGAGCCGTTTACCGAAGAACTGTTGGTGTATTACTTGCTGAGCAACAGCGAGCACGCGCTGCCGCTGGAAGCCTTGCAGAAACAGATCGACAAGGTGCGCCGCTGGCGTCTGAAGGATTACCTGATCAAGGTCGGCCGTGAATGCACGCTGTTTGCCGTCCGGCGTGGTGCGTTCGGCTTGCGCGCAGTCCGTCGCGAGGAAGAGGCGGCGCTGGTGCCGGTGCTTGAGCAGGCCGATGCGTTGCTTGGTAAGGGGCATCTCTACAAGACTGGCGGCGCCGCGAGCGTCGGCAAGGTCGAAGTTGGCGCCCGCACGCTGGTGATCAAACGCTACAACATCAAGGGATTTGCCCATTGGCTCAAGCGGTTCTGGCGCCCGAGTCGTGCCTGGCATTCGTGGCGCGAAGGCAATCGCCTGGCGTTTCTCGGTATTGCCACGCCCAAACCACTGGCGGTGCTGGAGAAACGCTTCCTCTGGTTGCGCAGTCGCGCCTATCTGGTGACCGAGTTCCTGCCCGGGCCGGACATCATCGAGCGCTTTGCGCCGTACGTTGAAAGTGGCGAGGCGCCGGAGTCCGAGTTGGTGGCGCTGGATCAATTGTTTGCCCGATTGATTGCAGAACGCATCAGTCATGGCGACTTCAAGGGTCATAACCTGTTCTGGCAGGATGATCGCTGGGCGCTGATTGATCTCGACTCCATGTGCCAGCATTCCTCGGTGGGCACCTTTGCCGGGGCTTATGCGCGAGACCGGGCGCGGTTCATGCGTAACTGGCCGCAGAGTAGCGCGCTCTATCAGGTGATCGATCAGCGTTTGCCCAAAGATATTTCCAGCGTTGACTGAATAGATTCTTCGAGCCTTTCGCGAGCAAGCCCCTCCCTTGGAATGCATTTCTCCTGTGGGATCAGGCTTGCTCGCGAAGAGGCCAAAAAACCGCTAAGAACACAGTGTGCGCAACAGCGGACAAGCATCACTGACTTGTCCTACAGCGTCATCAGAAGCCATGAACTGTGCCCGCTGCAGCCCCGATGCTAATTTGCCTGACGACTTCGGAGGGCGAATCTTGACCATAAAACAGGCTGTGACGCTGGGTGCTTTTTCGTGGGTTTTGGCCGGTTGTGGCAGTGCCTTGACCGTATTGCAGGATGATGCCGACGTCGCACGGGACATGCGCAAGCAAAAAACCTACTGCCAGTCCATTCCGCGCATTTACAGTGGGTTGGCGTACGATTTCTGCGTGTTGAACGCACCGCCTGATCCAGGCGGCCATCTTGTCCCGTTCGTGTTGCTGGACTTGCCCTTGTCCGGGGTGTTCGACACCGTTGTGCTGCCTTATACGATTTATCGTCAGGCCACTGAAGGCAATATCGGTATTTACTGGCGCAAGGGCGGTTATTGAGTCTTCTGGCAAGGTTTATCCAAACCATTCGCTGTGGGTCAATTCGCACAGGGTAATTCCCGTCATGTTTACGCTATAATCCCGCCCTTTAGCTGTCTCTCGCCCGGAGTGAGGACACATAAATCTTCAAGGCGCATCGCGCCTGAACGCAGACTAAAGAGGCTAGACCCCTGTGGCATTGACGATTCTTGGCCTGTCCGGCGCCCTTAGCCATGATCCTTCAGCCGCCTTGTACATCGACGGCAAGCTGGTGGCGGCGGCTGAGGAAGAGCGCTTCGTACGCGATAAGCATGCAAAGAACCGCATGCCCTACGAATCGGCGAAGTTCTGTCTTGAACAGGCCGGTATCAAACCGTCCGATGTTGATGTGGTGGCGATCCCGTTCGCGCCAATCAGCTTGTTCGGCAAGGCGCGCTGGCACTACGCCAAGCGTTACTGGTACGCCCCTGATCGTGCGCTTGATGCAATCCTGATGGGCAACCGTCGCTACAAGCGCTATCGCAACAAGATTGTCTGGTGCCTGGAACAACTGGGTTTTGATCCGAAAAAGATCAAGATCGAGCCGGTCGAACACCATTTGGCTCATGCCTCCAGCGCTTACCACTGCTCCGGTTTCAAAGAGAAAACCGCGATCCTCGGTATCGACGGCAAGGGCGAGTACGCCACGACCTTCTTCGGTTATGGCGAAAACGGCAAGATCCACAAGATCAAGGAATTCTTCGACCCTGACTCCCTCGGCGGCTTGTATGGCGCGATCACCGAGTTCCTCGGTTTCGAGATGCTCGACGGCGAGTTCAAGGTCATGGGCATGGCGCCTTACGGTGATGCCAGCAAATACGATTTCTCGCGCCTGGCTTCGTTCGAAAATGGCGAGTTGGTGATCAATACCGACTACGCTAACGTGATTGGCCTGCGTCGCTACAAAGAGAAGGGCAAAGGTTTCTACTTCTCGCCGAAGCTGATCGAATGGCTCGGGCCGAAACGTGAAGGTGACATCGCTGATGAACCTTACATCCACTACGCCGCGAGCATGCAAGCGCTGTTCGAGAAACTGGCGCTGCAGATGATCGACCATTACTTGGGCGACGTGCTCAAGGAAACCGGCAAACTGGCTTTTGCCGGTGGCTGTGCGTTGAACGTCAAGCTGAACCAGAAAATCATTGCTCGTGACGACATCAAGGAGCTGTTCGTACAACCGGCGTCCGGCGATGCCGGCACCGCGGTCGGCGCAGCCGCCTATGTGTCCCACGCCCGTGGCGTTCCGGTCGAGAAGATGGAACACGTCTACCTCGGCCCGTCTTACAGCAACGAAGACGTGATCGCCGCCTGCGCCCGTCACGAGAGCAAGCCGGTCTGGCGCAAGCTCGACAACATGCCCGAGCAGATTGCCAAAATCATGGTTGACGGCAATCCGGTGGCCTGGTTCCAGGGCCGCATGGAGTTCGGTCCGCGTGCGCTGGGTGGTCGTTCGATCATTGGCTGCCCGAGCGTCCCCGGTGTCGCCGACCGCATCAATCATCAGATCAAGTTCCGCGAGCGCTGGAGGCCTTTTTGCCCGTCGATGCTCGACACCGTCGCCCCGCAGATGATCAAGATCGATCACCCGGCGCCGTTCATGACCTTCACCTTTGAAGTGGCTGAAGAGTGGAAGACCCGCGTGCCGGAAGTCGTCCACGAAGATGGCACTTCCCGGGCCCAGGTACTCAAGCGCGAATACAACCCGCGCTACTACGACATGATGAAGGCGCTGGAAAACCTGACCGGCAACGGTGTGTCGCTGAACACCTCTTTGAATCGTCGTGGAGAGCCGATGATCTGCTCGCCGACCGACGCGCTGAACATGTTTTTTGGCTCCGATCTGGAATACCTGATCATGGAAGATATTCTGGTAGTCAAAGAAGGCACAAACGCTTATGACACGCTCGGCTGAACGCCATGTGCTGCAGTTCTGTCACGGCTATGACGGGCCGTTCCTCGACTGCGCGCGGCAGTACGCCAGCCTGTTCGCGGGCACAGGCTATCGGGTGACCACGGTCTTTCTGACCGGAGTCGCCGATAGCGAAGTAGCCGCGGCGAGTGCTTCAGATGAAGTGTTGTTCATGGAATACAGTTCCAAGGCTATTCGTGGCCTGAAGCTGGGCGCCATCGGCGATCTGCGAAAGATCGCCGCTTCACGCAACTTCAGTTTCTGTATTGCCCATCGTTTCAAGCCGATTTACATCGCCTTACTGGGTACTTCGCTGCCGGTGATTGGCGTACACCACGCGTTCGACGATTACAAACGCGGCACGCGCAAGCTGTTCGCGCATATTTTTCGTAAGCGCCTGAGTCTGCTCGGGGTGTCTGATGCGGTGCGTGACGATATGCGCCGATATCTGCCGAAGTGGCCAGCAACGCGGATTCAGACGTTGTACAACCGCATCGACGTGGCTGCCTTGCAAGCTTCTCAGATGTCAGCCGGCGAGGCTCGGGAGACACTGGGGCTGGCGGCGGATGCGTTTATCGTCGGTAACGTCGGACGGCTTCACCCGGACAAGGATCAGGCCACGCTGTTGCACGGTTTTGCCGCGGCTTTGCCCGGTCTGCCGGACAACAGCCAGTTAGTGATCCTCGGCGAGGGCCGTCTGGAGCAAGATCTCAAGGAACTGGCTCGCGAGCTGGGTGTTGGCGACCGCGTGATGTTTCTCGGTCAAGTGTCGCAAGCGCGCAATTACTTCCGCGCGTTTGACGTATTTGCCCTGAGTTCTGATCACGAGCCGTTCGGTATGGTGCTGCTGGAGGCGATGGCCGCCGGTGTGCCATTGCTGAGCACTGCGTGTGGTGGGGCAAAGGAAGTGGTTGAAGGCGTGGGCATTCTGTTCCCTATGGGCGATGCCGAACACCTTGCACAAGGCCTGCAACATCTGGCGGGAATGAACGATCAACAGCGTCTTCAGTGCGCCGAGCTGATGCTCGAGCGTTTACGTGAGCGTTTCTCCGACAGCGCGGTGTACGACACCTTCTGGCGTTTGCCGCAAGTTACCGATCTGGCACCGAGGGGCTGATGCTCAACCGATTTCAAGGCTGGCGCGAACGTGGCTGGTCGCCCGTTGACGCCTCCACCTATGCAACAGCCTGGCAGCGTTTTGGCGGCAGCGTCGCGACTCACCCGCTGGTGGTTGAGCGTCTGGCCGATCTGGCCGGTATCCCGGTGCGCTATCTGGCGTGGGAGCAGGACGGTGAAGTCAAAGCCGCGATCCCGACCTGGGGCCGCGATCTGGCCTTGTCCAAGGACGTACTCAAGCGCAGCGGGAAAAAAGGCTTGTTCGACCTCGGCAACGCTGAGTTGATCTTGCCGGCTGCCGCTGATGCTCAGGCTCCATTGCGTCATCGCGCCCGTTATCTGTCGGCGCTCAACGAAAACCGCTTCAGCGGTATGAAGTTGCAGACTGAACAACTGGCCATGGCCCGTACGCCCGAAGAACTGTCGAAGAAATTTCGCTACAACCAGCGCCGCGAATTGCGTCTGCTGGAAGAAGCGGGCGGGGTGGTGCGTCCGGTCGGCGAGTTTTCCAGTGCCGAGTTGGCGGCGATCTATTGCGATCTGTTTCAGCGTCGCTGGGGTTTTCCGGCCACCGGCGCGGCGCGCATGGCGGAGGTCATCGAGCTGTTGCGCGATCTGTTGATCGGCTCGGTGATCTTCCTCAACGACGCGCCGATTGCGATTCAACTGGTCTATCGCGTTGAAGCGCCGCAATGGATCAGTGTTGAGTACGTCAATGGTGGCGTTGATCCCCAGACCCGTGAATTCAGTCCCGGTAGTGTACTGAGCTTCCTCAATACGCAAAGCGCCTGGGAGCATGCTCGGGCGCTGGACAAACCGATGCGTTTTTCTTTCGGTCGTGCCGACCGTGAATATAAGGATCGGTGGTGCAATCCTGTGCCGGTGTTCACCGTATGAGTCAGCCCATGAGCCGTAAACAGCAATTGCTCAAACGCCACCGGCGCAACAAGCGTATCGCTCTGCTGGTGGCGCTGATCGTAATGATCTCAGTCGGCGTGCTGGTTGCTTGGTGGCTGCCATTGTTGCTCGCGGTGGTCGGCTGGATCGCCCATGAGGCCTGGTTTGCCGATCATCTGTTCTATTCGCCGAAAGACGATTATCAGTACAGCTTTCCACCATTCACACCACAACCCAAGGTTCATTTGAACGGCGAACAGTTGCGTTTGGATGACGGCGTGATGCTGGTGGATGATGCCACGTTGATTCTGCAGGTGCGGGTCAAAAGCACTTGGCTGGGACGTTTCCTTGACCCTCGGATCGAGTTGGTCGGTGGCGCTCACCCTGATTCGCAAACCTTCGAGCGTGGCGTCAGCGGCCAGCGTTATCTGAACCTCAGTGGTCATGCACACACCCTTTCGCAGGGGCGGCTGCGCTTGCGGGGGCGTTTCTGCCGGGTGGCCGGCAAGGCGGTCCTGTGGGTGCTGGAGCAACCGGATTATCGTCGTCAGCGCGTGATGGTGATCGCGCCGCATGCGGACGACGCTGAACTGGCGGCCTACGGTTTGTATAGTCAGGCCGACGAAGCCTGGATTGTCACCCTGACGGCTGGTGAGATCGAAGCCGAACATTATCAGCAGATGGGCATGAACAAGGTCGAGGCTGCCAGGCTCAAGGGCCGTCTGCGCGCCTGGGACAGTCTGGCCGTGCCGCGTTGGGCCGGTGTGCCGCAGGAGCACTGCGTGCAGCTCGGCTATTTCTGTCTGCAACTGGCAGCGATGCAAGCCGCGCCGAATCAGTCCGTGGGCTCGCGTGAAGCCGATCTGAATGACACGCGACTGTTTCGTCAGTTGAACCCGTTCACCTTGCCCGGTGATGCCGACGGTGCGCCGACCTGGAACAATCTGCTGGCTGACCTGCGTGAGGTTCTGTTGCGCGCACGCCCGGATGTGATCGTGCTGCCGCACCCGACGCTGGATCCGCATCCCGACCACATCTGCGCCCAGCAAGCCGTGGTTGAAGCCTTGAGCCATCTTGACTGGCAACCGACGCTGCTCGGTTACGCCAACCATCTGCACGACAACGACCGTTGGCCGATGGGCGACACAGGGCAGGGAATTGCGCTGCCGCCGGCCTTCGATCCGGCCGTTCCGATGCAGCCACTGTGTCTGCCTCTGTCCATAGAGCAACAACGCGACAAGGCGATGGCGCTCGGCATGATGCATGACTTGCAACCGCCGGCATCACTCAAGCGTCGCCTGCGACGATTGATTCAGTGGCAGTTGGCCAGTAGAGTGCCGTCGGTCTACGGCGAGAATGAATTTTTCAGGAAAGCGGTCAGGCGTCAGGAGTTGTTCTGGCTTCTCAGGCGTGGTGACACTCCTGTTAAGCCGCGTTAATGACATTCGCAGACTGGACTTGCCATGTTCGAAATTGTTGGTGATTTATCGTGATTGATCCATGCCCGCGGATTCTTTTTCTGATTCCGTATTTTGGTCAGTGGCCTTTCTGGATGCCGTTTTTCCTTGAGAGTTGCCGGCGTAATGCCGACATCGACTGGCTGCTTTTCAGTGACTGCGGTACGCCACAGGATCTGCCGCCTAATGTCACAATCAAGTCCATGACGTTCCATGAATATTGTGCCCTTGTGTCCCAACGACTGGGGCTCGACTTTGCTCCGAAGGCCGCATACAAGCTCTGCGATATCAAACCTGCGCTCGGGTACATTCATGCTGATTGCCTCGACGGATATGATTTTTGGGCGTTTGGCGATATAGACCTGGTCTATGGTGACCTGCGCAGTTATTTCACTGCGGATCGGCTGGCTAGCTATGACTTGTTTTCGACTCATGAGCGCCGGGTAGCTGGGCATTTGTGTCTGATGCGCAACACTGCGCGCAAGCGCGAACTGTTCATGAAAATCAAGGACTGGCGGCAACGGTTTACTGATCAGACACATCATGCGTTGGACGAAGGCGCATTCAGCCGCATCTTTCTCTGGCGCAAAAATTTTCCTGAACCGTTGTTCACGCTAGTGGGCAAGTTCAATCCATGGCGTCGGCGCAGCGAATTCACTGAGGCGTTTAGCACGCCGGGTGGTTGCATCAAGTGGCACGACGGCACGGACGATTTTCCGCAGCAATGGTTTTGGCGCGATGGCAACTTGATTAATGATCGTGATGGCGATCGTCCATTTCCGTATTTCCATTTCGTTTGTTGGAAACGCAACGAATGGTCTCGATTGTCTCAACCGGATAAGGCCGAAATCAGGCGCATTGCCGCCGGTCATGCTTGGATCATCAATGCAACGGGTTTCCACGAGGGGTCTTATGAGTCAACGATCTAAGGTCCTGCAACTGCAGCCTGATTACAACATCAAGGCACATGACTTTGCCGATCTCTCCGAGCAGATCGTCAAAGCCCTGCCGACGGATCGCTATGAGGTCACTGCAGCGTTTCTGCGCGGTAAACCCGCACCCGGCGAACCGGTGAGCCGTTCTGATCATTCGGTGTATTTCGAGTTTTCCGATAAGTCGCTTAAAGGTATGCGTCTGCGGGCGATGTGGCAGTTGTACAAGTTCTGCCGCCGTGAAAAGTTCGATGTGGTGATCTGCAATCGCTTCAAACCGGTGAACATGATGTTGACGCTCAATCGTTGGCTGAAGGTGCCGTTGTGCATTGGCATTTCCCACGGTTTCGGCGAATACGACCGCTTTTATCGACGCCGCCAGACCCAGCGCCTGATCGATCGGCACTGGCGGTTCGTCGGTGTCTCACCGGCAGTCAAACAGTACCTGCTCGATTGCGACTGCGGTTTCACCGACCGGAATACTTACGCCATCACCAATGCAATCGACATCGAACAGGCCGAAGGCTTGCAGCATAGCCGCGAGCGAGCGCGCGAACTATTGGGGATCGACTCGAATGTGCGGCTGATCGGCGCGCTGGGGCGGTTGGTATCGGTCAAGGGCCACACTTATCTGTTGCAGGCTTTCGCGGCGTTGAAGGACAAGTATCCGAATACTCAGTTGGCGATCATTGGTGCCGGCCGCCTGCAGGAGCCGTTGGCTGCCGAGATCGAGCAACGGGGTCTGAGTGGTCGTGCGCACCTGCTGGGTTTCAAGGAAAACGCCCTGCAATACGTGCGCGCCTTCGATATCTGGACCATGCCATCGTTGGCCGAAGGTCTGGGCCTGGCACTACTCGAAGGCATGAGCGGTCACCTGCCGGTGATTGCCTCGAGCGTACCGGCCATGTTGCCGCTGATCGAAGGTGCCGGTGGTCTGGCGACCATGCCCAAGGACGTACCGAGCCTGGTCGCGGCGCTCGATACCTACCTCGCACTGTCGGATGACGAACTCAAGGCCAAGGGCGAGCAGGCCTACCGTTATCTGCAGGAGCAACACGACATTGAGGTGTTCCGTCAGGCGTACCTGGACCTGATCGACTCCGGCCTGGAACAGGCCCGCAAGGAGCAGCAGCCGTGAGCGAAGGACAAACCATGCGCGAAGAACAAACTGCAAGCGACCGGCAAACACTCGTCACCGTCATCATTGCCTCTTATAACCACGGTCCATACATTGAGGAGAGCATCCTCAGCGTCCTTGACCAGACCTACAAAAACATCGAATTGCTGGTGATCGATGACGGCTCGAAGGACGACAGCGTCGAGCGCATCACTGCGTTGCAGGCGCAGCACGGATTCGATTTTCGCGTGCAGCAGAATCAGGGGCTGACCAATACGCTCAATGGTGCAATCGCGCGTGCCAAGGGCAGCCTGATCGTGCCGTTCGGTTCAGACGACATCATGTACCCTGATCGTATTGCCATCCAGGTGGCCTACATGGACGGTAAGCCGGAAGTGGGAATTTGCGCCGGTAACATCGAGTTGATCGATGCCGACGGCAACCTCTATCCAGAGAAGCGCCAGCGCCGGGATGTGCCATTCCGGCGCCTGGATTTCGATGACATGTTCCTTGAGCGCAAGCCGTACCCACCGGCCCCGACCCTGATGATCCGTCGCGAGGCGCTGGAAGCGGTCGGTGGTTTTGATCCGACGATTCGTCTGGAGGACTTGTTGATCGAGTTGAAGGTGACCCGGGCCGGCTACTTTATCGATGGCCTGAGCGTCGTCATGGCGCGCTACCGCAAGCACGCCACCAATTCGTACAAGAACCATCGCTTCATGATCGAAAACATCCTGCGCACTTACGCGTTGTTCAGTGATCACCCGCTGTACGACGAAGTGCGCTACAGGTTTCTCAGTTCCATGTTCCTCAAAGCGTCCAACCGCGATCGCAAGCTGGCCAGGGAACTGCTGGCGCAGATTCCATTCAAGGCATGGAACAAGAAGACCTGGCGCGGATTGGCGCGGATGTATCTTTCCCCGCTGGAAAAAGACTGAGTCACAAGCCGCTCGCGATCAGTGAGCGGCTTCGTTGGCATGGCAAGTTGATCGTGAATCCGGCGAACCGGCTTCGTCCTCAATGCTCGCCTGTTGGCCCATTGCTTGCCAGCACTTGCTTTTGCAATTTATCCACTGCGGATGGCGACGCCATCGTGGCATATCCCTGTAGCAGCGCATCGAGGTGATCCTCGAACAGCCAGCGTTTGTCTACGGTGTAGCGCTGCATATGGCGCAAATTGCGCTGGCGCAGCGAGTTGCTCAATGCTGAAGGGTAGATGCACAGATCCGCCAGGTCGATCAGCCCGAACTCGCCATCCTCCAGCACAAGTACGTTGCCCAAGTGCAATGAGCGGAAATACACGCCTTTTTCATGCAATTGCGCCATGAACTTGCCAAAGCGTTCCACCAGGGCCTGGCGGACAGCGGGAGCGGTGATGCTCTGCAATACCTGGCGCAGCGTGTGCCCTGGCAATGGCGCATAGTGCACAGCACTGCTGCCGTCGTCGAGGCGATACAGGTTCAGGATTTGTGGTGTTGGAATGCCCATCAGGCGCAGTTGTTCGCTGTTGACGGCGAAGCGTTCGGAGTACGGGTTGAAACTGCCAGAGGTGTACCAGCGACGACGGCGGAACAGCTTGAGGAAGCTGCCATCGCTCAGGCACAGGACTTTGGGGCCAAGACCGTCTTCTTCAACTATTTGAGCGTCGCTGCTCAGTTGCTGAAAGTTGGCCGGTGCCAGTTTTTGAACCGGTATTGTCAGTAGACGACGTGCGCGCTGATTGATACTCAGCGCAGCGATCAGTGCCAATGGTATCCACAGCAGAAACCAGTGTTCCTTGGGGCGTGAGATGATCCCTCCACCCTCTGTCAGCCCGGCCCCGATGCCGAACACCAGCCAGGTCGAAGCGATGATAAGCAACGGCTGCACACGCAAGCGCCAACTGCTCAGCAGTCCCCACGCCTGGTAGAACAGCCATGGCAGCAAACCGAATATCCCTACGTAATAGAGAACACCCAGCACAAAACTGTGCGGTTCCTCGAAGTTCACCCCAAGGCCGGGGTCGACGCTGAGGCTTGCGCTGTAGCCATGGCCGATCCATGGATGCTCGGCCACCTTAAGCAGAACCTGCCGCCAGATTTCCAGCCGGTATGAATCGCCACGCTCAATGATCATTTGCGAAAACACTGTCAGCACGGCAACGCCACTGAGAAACAGTGCCGCTAACAGGCCCAGTGAGCGCCGATTCCAGCAGATCAAGCACAGCCATAAAGCGGCCAGCGTCAGAGCGACCAGTGGGGTTCTGGAGCCGGTGCCGATTACGGCGATAAACATGATCGCCATCGCCGGCACGCTGAGCCACATCATCTGGCGGCGCTTGCAGGTCATGGTCACACTCAGCCAGTAGGCGCTGAAAAAACCGAAGAGATGCGAACTGAGCAGTGGATTGTCGAACGCCCCACCCCCGATCAGGCGCATGCCCGGTTCATACACTCGTGCAAACGTGAACAGAAAGAAAGTCGTGGCAATCAGTGCGACCAATGCGGCGGTGAACAGCAAGGGTTGCAGGATGTCGCTGCGATAGCGCACCAACAGATAGCAACCGACAAACAGCAGCAGTGTATGCAATGGCGGTTTGAGCTTCCCGTCGAAGGGTTCATCCGACGGTCCCCAGGCAAGACTGAGCAAGGCCCAGGCAACGAACACGATGGCTGCGATGAAAATCGGTTCGCCCAGCAGCGCCCTGAGTTCACGAGGGCGCAGGCACAGCGCAATCAGCGCCGGAATGCTGAACAGCCCGTAATACAGTTTGTGAAGCTGACTTCGGCCCGGCAAAAAGAAAAATGCACAGAGGAGCAAGAAATAGCCGGTTGGAAGAATCCACCGGCTAATGAAATCGAAAACTCGATTGGACGTACTGCTGAAGCCGCGAAGTTGCATGCTGTGAGATTCAATCCTGAAGTTGATCGGCCATTCGGGTGATGGCTATTTGATGCTGAAAAAGATGCCTAACAATAACAGCCTTTCACCGATTGCCAGAACCCTTGAGAAGCTGTGCTAAAGTCTGCGTCCTTTTTATCGACTTTCGCGTGATATGACCGACTCCAGTCTCGCCGCAAGCCCTTCGAGCTTGAAAATCTACTTCCGCCTGCTCGGCTACGTCAGGCCGTACATCAGTTTGTTCCTGATCAGCATTGTCGGTTTTTTGATTTTCGCTTCGACGCAGCCGATGCTTGGCTACATCCTCAAGTATTTTGTTGACGGCCTGTCGAACCCGGAAGCGGTGCTGTTCCCCTCCGTGCCCTACCTGCGTGACCTGCAACTGCTGCAGGCTGTGCCGCTGCTGATCATCCTGATTGCTGCGTGGCAGGGTCTGGGTTCTTATCTGGGTAACTATTTTCTGGCCAAGGTATCCCTCGGCCTGGTGCATGACTTGCGGGTGCAGCTGTTCAATAACCTGCTGGTCCTGCCCAACCGCTATTTCGACAAGCATAACTCCGGTCATCTGATTTCGCGCATTACCTTCAACGTGACCATGGTCACAGGGGCGGCGACAGATGCGATCAAGGTCGTAATCCGTGAAGGCATGACAGTGATCTTCCTGTTTGTCTCCTTGATGTTCATGAACTGGAAGCTGACGTTGGTCATGGTCGCGATCCTGCCGCTCATCGCTCTGATGGTGCGCACCGCGAGCAAGAAATTCCGCAAGCAGAGCAAGAAGATCCAACTGGCCATGGGCGACGTTACCCACGTGGCCTCGGAAACCATCCAGGGCTATCGTGTCGTGCGCAGCTTCGGCGGCGAGGTCTACGAACAGAAGCGCTTCTTCAATGCCAGCCAGGGCAACACCGACAAGCAACTGCGCATGACCCGCACCGGTGCGATCTACACGCCGTTGCTGCAACTGGTGATCTACAGCGCCATGGCTGTGTTGATGTTCCTGGTGCTGTTCCTGCGCGGTGACGCGTCGGCCGGTGACATGGTCGCCTATATCACTCTGGCCGGCCTGTTGCCCAAGCCCATCCGTCAGTTGTCGGAAGTCAGTTCAACAATTCAGAAAGGCGTGGCCGGTGCCGAAAGCATTTTCGAGCAACTGGACGTCAAGCCTGAAACCGACACTGGTACGGTCGAGCGCGATTCGGTGACCGGTCGTCTTGATGTGCGTAACCTGAGCTTCACCTACCCGGACACTGAACGTCAGGTGCTCGATGACATCAGCTTTTCGGTCGAGCCCGGGCAGATGGTGGCGCTTGTCGGCCGTTCGGGCAGCGGCAAGTCAACGCTGGCCAATCTGATTCCGCGCTTCTATCACCACGACAAGGGCGAAATCCTTATCGACGGTGTGGAAGTCGAGCAGTACAAACTGCTTAACCTGCGCCGTCATATCGCCCAAGTGACCCAGCACGTGACCTTGTTCAGCGACACCGTGGCCAACAACATCGCTTATGGCGATCTGGTTGGCGCACCGCGTGAAGACATCGAGAAGGCTGCGCATGACGCATACGCGATGGACTTCATTTCGCAACTGCCTGAAGGCCTGGACACCCAAGTCGGCGAGAACGGGGTATTGCTTTCCGGTGGCCAGCGCCAGCGCCTGGCGATTGCCCGTGCATTGCTCAAGAACGCACCGTTGCTGATTCTCGATGAGGCCACCTCGGCTCTCGACACGGAATCCGAACGGCACATTCAAGCGGCGCTGGATCAGGTCATGAAGGGCCGTACCACGTTAGTGATTGCTCATCGTTTATCGACCATCGAAAAAGCCGATCTGATTCTGGTCATGGATCAGGGGCGGATCGTCGAACGCGGTACTCACGATGAACTATTGGCGCAAAACGGTTATTACGCGCGTCTGAACGCGATGGGGCTCGACGCCCCGGCCGAAGACATCGCCTGACTCAGCGTTCCTGTTCGTTCATTGATGTGCCCCAATGCGCTGGCAGCCGCGTAGGCTTCGCGGTGTTCAAAAGCTGGCGCCCGTCGTACGGGTACGAAGATCAATTCCAGGCGCAGTTTGCCGTGGCGTTCAGGTTTTCCTCGTCGGCCCGAGAATTCTGCTTCTGTGGACCAAACGCTGGGTTCGGCGGGCTTATCAGCGTGATTACGAACTGCTCGCTTATGGGTGAAGCACTGTCTGTACCGCTGCTGTCGAGTGTCGGATCGATACCGAAAATCTCGAGTTGTCCGAGGCAGGCCGGCAATTCGCCGCCCATTTGCTCAAAAAACAAGCAAAGGCAATAGCTGTTTCATCCTGTTGCAGCCCGCACACAAGCCTGCGCCAACCCTGTGTTAATATCGCGCCCCTGTTCATTTTGTATGTGGGTTGCTCCATGAAGTTGTCCATGCCGCGATTCGATCAAGCCCCAGTCTTGGTGGTCGGTGATGTCATGCTCGACCGTTACTGGCATGGCGGAACCTCACGGATTTCCCCTGAGGCTCCGGTGCCGGTCGTTAAAGTCGAGCAAATCGAAGATCGTCCGGGCGGTGCCGCTAACGTTGCCTTGAACATTGCCGCGCTGGGTGCGCCGGCGTCCCTGGTCGGTGTGACCGGTGACGACGAAGCCGCCGACAGCCTGAGCAACAGTCTCAAGGGCGCGGGCGTACGTGCCTTGTTCCAGCGCATTGCGCACCAGCCAACCATCGTCAAGCTGCGGGTCATGAGCCGGCACCAGCAACTGCTGCGTATCGACTTTGAAGAACCGTTCGCCACTGACGCACTTGCCCTTGGCTCGCAGGTCGATGACTTGCTTGAAGGCGTCAAAGTGCTGGTGTTGTCCGACTACGGCAAAGGTGCATTGAGAAACCATCAGGCCCTGATCCAGGCGGCACGCGCCAAAAACATCCCGGTGCTGGCCGACCCGAAAGGCAAGGACTTCTCGATCTATCGTGGCGCCAGCCTGATTACCCCGAACCTCAGTGAATTCGAAGCCATCGTCGGCGGTTGTGTCGATGAGCACGAACTCGTCAGCAAGGGTGCGACGCTGATGCACGACCTGGAACTCGGCGCCTTGCTGGTAACACGGGGCGAGCACGGCATGACGTTGCTACGCCCTGATCAGCCAGCGCTGCACCTGCCTGCCCGGGCCCGTGAGGTATTCGATGTGACCGGTGCCGGTGATACTGTGATTTCCACCCTCGCGGCAGCCATCGCAGCCGGCGAAGATCTGCCCCACGCGGTGGCTTTGGCCAACCTGGCAGCGGGCATTGTCGTTGGCAAACTTGGTACGGCGGCCATCAGCGCCCCGGAATTGCGGCGCGCGATTCAGCGTGAAGAGGGGGCCGAGCGCGGCGTGTTAGGTCTTGAGCAGTTGCTGCTCGCAGTGGCCGATGCACGGGCGCATAACGAAAAGATCGTGTTCACCAATGGCTGCTTCGACATTCTGCATGCCGGTCACGTGACCTATCTGGAACAGGCACGGGCCCAAGGCGATCGACTGATCGTCGCAGTCAACGACGATGCGTCGGTCAGTCGCCTGAAGGGGCCGGGTCGCCCGATCAACAGTGTCGATCGGCGCATGGCCGTGCTGGCTGGTCTTGGGGCGGTGGACTGGGTGATCAGCTTCCCTGAAGGCACGCCGGAAAACCTGCTACGCGAAGTCAAACCGGATGTGCTGGTCAAGGGGGGCGATTACGGGATCGACCAAGTGGTCGGCGCGGACATCGTGACGGCTTATGGCGGCACCGTGAAAGTGCTGGGGCTCGTGGAAAACAGCTCGACAACGGCGATTGTCGAAAAAATCCGCAGTCGCTGATCAGATGAATTTTTGCCGTTGTGTACTGCGTGTGAACGGATTTTGCCTTGGGGATCGAGCCGTTTCCGATGATGTTGGCAAAGTTGAGTCCGCTGCGCTTGCCCGCTTACGTCGCGTGGTCAATTAACTTATGAAAGTCATGCTCCTGGTGATGGACGAGCAGCGGGTCATTCTCGACCGGCTCTACGACATCGTTCAGCAGAATTGTGATGAGTGTTTCATCTATCGTTTGAGCAAGCAGCAACAGATGAACCTGGGGCCGTTTCTGGCCTCGGTTGATTATCAAACCTTCGATCGTGTGGTGATCTTCTCCCGGGTCAAGCGCCTGACCAGGCAATTGCGGGTGCTCAAGTGCATTCCCGGGTTGATCTTTCTCGAACACGACGCGTACCAGAACTACATGCCTGCCAGTAAATACCGTGGCGTGTATTCGCGTCTCTATCGTCGTCTTCCGAGTTGTCGGGCGTTGGTGTCCGGTGCCGTGGTTGCCCGCAAAATGCTGGCTGAAGGCATTGATACAGCGTTCGTTTCAAAGGGTTACGACGAACAGATGCTGCACAACACCGGTGTCGAGCGGGACATTCCCATCGGCTTTCTCGGTAGCCTGAAAAGTACCGAGTATGCCCAGCGCAAAGCGCTGCTCGAGTCGTTGGCGCAGCGTACCGGCATGCTGGTGACCCGGACCGAATCGGGCTCGGAGTATCTGGAAACGCTCAATCGCATCAAGATTTTTGTCAGCGCCGACATCGGCATGAACGAATTCATGATCAAGAACTTTGAAGCCATGGCCTGCGGTTGCGTATTGCTGGCCTGGAGTCAGGGCGAAGAAGACCAGTTGCTCGGCTTCGAAGATATGCACAACACGGTGTTTTATCGCAGCGAAGCGCAAGCACTGGAAAAGATCAAACTGCTGCAGGACGACCCGGAGTTGGCGCAACGTATCGCCAGCAATGGACAGGTGTTCGCACAAAGTCGCTATTCCTTTGCCCGTGTGGGTCAGACGTTGGCTGCTGAAATCCAGCGCGAGATGCGCCCATGGCAATCGCCTTCGGCGCTCACGCGGTTCTGGGTGAAGTTACGTTACGGGATGAAGGTGCCGTTCTGAATGATGGACGAACACATGGCGCTGGACGCGCTACCCGGCGGTGACCAGTCTGTTCTGGACGCGTTGCCTGAGCCTTTGCGCGAGTGCTTGGGCCGTGCCGCTCGTGTCGTACTGATCGCCAACAATCCGGCTATTACTGTGGCGGATTTTCAGGCGCTTAACCTTGGCGTCGACGATGTCGTGGTCAGCTTCAATACCTGCATCAAGGCTCCGCTGCTCGACTCGCGGAGCGTGAATGTCTTCGTGCACGGGTACAACGCACCGGATGCGTATTTTTTCGGCCTTCCCTACGGGCCGGATGTGCAGCGGCTGTTCGAGCAGGCAAGTGAGCGCTGTTTCACCTTGCTGGTGGGCTGCGCCGCGCCGATGTGTCCGTTGCCGCGGGTAGCCATGTACTGGGATCGCATCCCCTTGCCGCCGCTATGGCACTATCCGGTCGATCGTCCGGGAGGCAAGCGTTACGTCGGGCCCTCCACGGGTTTCAACACGCTGGTGCTGTTCGATTGGTTGCGCGGCCATACCGGTTATACCTATCAGCTCATGACCCTGGGTTTTTCCAACGAGGCCGGAAAATTGTGGGGTGGCCATGCCTGGGATTATGAGCGGGACTGGCTACGGGCGTCGGACGTCTTCGTGGTCCCTCTGCAGCCACGTCGCTGGTGGCAAAAGCTGCTTCGCCAAAAATAAAAGGTGCTGTTGAGTGTTGAAAATTGCCGTGGCTTTTTTCGGGATCCCGAGAAACTCGCAAATTTGCTTTCCTTCCATCGAGCAGAACGTACTGGCGCAGTTGCCTGTTGGCAGCGACGTAAAGTGCTTTTATCACCTGTACAAAATCGATGAAGTGCAGAACACGCGATCTGGCGAGAAAGGCGAACTGGCGGCTGACAACTATCAGCCGTTCGAGACGATGACGGGAGCGCTGACTTCCACTGAAGACGTGTTGGAGCGTTGGGATTTCGAGCAGGTCAAAGCACAGGGCGATACCTGGGCTGATGACTATGCATCGCTGCGCAACCTGATCTTTCAGCTCAACTCACTGCACACTGTCACTACGATGATCGAATCCTTCAGTCCGGATTTCGTTGTCTTCGTGCGACCAGACAATTTTTTCCACAACCCGCTTCCCGCCTATGTGTTCAATCACCAGGAAGCCAGACGGCACAATGCCTACATTCCTGACTGGCAGTGGTGGGGCGGGCTGAATGATCGATTTGCCATTTGTGGGCGCGATACCTACGTCGCGTATGGCAAACGGATCGAGCGCATCTTCGACTTCTGCCGCGCGACGGGAAGAAAGCTGCACTCCGAGCGCCTGCTCAAATATGCATTGCAGCAGGCGGGCACCAAGATTTGTACGCTACCGACCCAGGCCTCCCGAGTTCGGATCACCGGCGCCTTTGCCGAAGAATCGTTTTCGGCCAAGCGCGGCATGGGCAAGCGCGAAAATCGTTACTTCCATTTCTTCGCAACACTGCGCACATGGATGGATCGTCGTCGCTAGTTGGCTATTTGCTCGCGCGTTTCTTGCCGATACCCACCAGACGCAGAGCCTTGAGACTCAATTGCTTGAGTCCTGGGCGAGGGGGCTCTGCCGGTTGCAGTCCCTGCTGCACGAGCCAGTCTTTCCAGCGAATCCGCTCTTCGCGCACGACCCACCCTTCCTGGCTCGCAAAGCTCTCGGCCAGGTAGAGTCCGCGGGTGCTGGCCGGCATGAGTTTGTCGCGCTTGAGGGTGTACAACTCGGCCACTGGCGCGCCGTCCTTGAGCGGCATCAAGTACAGGTCCGGGCGTTTGCGGTCGAGCCGCGCTACCAGTTGATCACCCTCCAAACGCTCATCGACGTGGAACAGGCTCAGGGATTTGGCTTCCTTGGGCACCTCCAGCCGCAGGTCATAGATCAATTGCAGTGACGCGGTTGGCAAATGCACATACGCCCGCGGACGTTCCAGCAATTGCAGATTGGCGCAACGAATGGGCCGCGCCGAGCCGGACAGCGGCGTCAGGCGAAACGGCAGGGCCTCGCGATAATGCAGCGCGGCTGAGTAGGGCGCCGGCAGCCACGTATCGTTGAAGCGCCCGCCGAGCCAGCCTTCCGGGGTTTCCAGCAGACACTCTTCGGCGATCTCTTGAATGGCGGTGTGCAGCGGGATGTTCAGTTCGTGGGCCGGCACGTAACCGGAAATCAACTTGAGCACCACGTCGCCGCGATCCTGGCGCCGCTGACGCACCAATACCCAATAGTCGCGACCCTGCCAATGCAGGGTCAGTCGCACCGACACCCCGAGGTTCGCCAGTTCCAGTGAGAAGCGCTCGGTGTCGGCCACGCTGACCGGTTTGCGCCGCTGCAAGGTCTGGGTGAAATTCAGCGGCATACCGACGCTCTGATACGTCAGGCCTTCGGGCGTTGCTTCGACGAACAGTGGCAGCGTCTTGAAGTTGCTCGGGTTCTTTCTGATGAGCGTGCGCGCCATATCGGCTCCTGCTTAAGGCCGCGAAGCGGCGTCAATGACCACGAAGGACTTGGGCAACGGTCGCAACGTTATGGGCGAGGTGCAGCGGATTGATCGTCCCGACAATAGCACTGGCTACGCCAGGCTGGGCAAACAGCAACTCGAAGCTGGCCTGCACCGGATCCACGCCCGGGCTCAGGCAAACGTGACCGCTGGCCAAGGCTTTTTTCACCAGGATGGCCTTGCCGTGAGCAGCAGCATAGTCAATGACAGCCTTCTCGTTTTGTTCGTTCAGATTGTAGGTGACCATCGCGCAGTCGCCTTGCTCCAGTGCTTTCAAACCGCCTTCGACGGTTTTGCCGGAGAAACCGAAGCCGCGGATCTTGCCTTCAGCCTTGAGCGCCGCGAGCGTGGCGTAAACCTCTTCGTGGTCAAGGATGGCGATGTCGTTGCCATCGGAATGCACCAGCACCAGATCGATGAAATCGGTTTCCAGACGTTGCAGGCTGCGCTCCACCGACATCCGGGTGTGCGCTGCGCTGAAGTCGTGGCGGGACTCGCCGTTGGCGAACTCTTCACCAACCTTGCTGACGATCACCCAGTCCTGACGCTGACCACGCAACAGTGGGCCGAGGCGTTCTTCGCTGCGCCCATAGGCCGGGGCGGTGTCGATCAGATTGATGCCCATGTCCCGAGAAAGTTTGAGCAGCCTGCGCGCGTCGTCGTCGTCGGGAATCTGGAAGCCGTTGGGGTATTTCACGCCTTGATCACGGCCGAGTTTGACGGTGCCCAGGCCCAACGGCGAAACCATCAGGCCCGCGCTGCCCAATGGGCGGAGCAAGTCGTGCAGGGTTGCAATCGTCATGGCAGCAGTTGCTCCCAGGCCGGAACGCCCATGAGTGGTTTCGGCAGCGGCGGTAATGGCTCGGCGGCTTGCGGCTGGATACCGTCGCGTTGCAGCGAAGCGATCACGCGATCAGCGAAGTCCGGTGCGAGCGCCAGTTTGGTGGGCCAGCCGACCAACAGGCGCCCCTCTTCGGCGAGGAAGGCGTTGTCCGGGCGCGTCAGGCCGGTTTGCAGCGGTTCGGCACGGTCGACGCGCAAGGTCGCCCATTGCGTGGTGCTGAGGTCGATCCACGGCAACAACTGAGCGATTTCTTTTTGCGCCGTGGCGATCTGCTCGGCAGGTTCTCGAGCCACGCCTTCGCTTTCGGCGATGTCGCCGCCCATGTACCAGACCCACTGACCGTCTGCGGCCGGATGGGTTGTCACGGTGATGCGCGGTTTGGTGCCACCGCCCAGGCAGTGGGCGTACAGCGGTTTCAGACCCGGACCTTTGGCGATGATCATGTGCAGCGGACGGCGTTGCATGGCCGGTTGGCTTAGGCCCAGAGCTGTGAGCAGTTCAGCGGTACCGGCGCCGGCACTGAGGACGATGCGCTGGGCGCGGATTTCGCGACCGTCGACGTTCAGGCCGACCAGCACGCCCGCTTCGAGCAGAGGCTCGATGGTGCGTCCGGCCAATAGGCCATCGCCGGCCAGATCGGCCAGACGCTGGATCAGGCCCGGCACATCCACCACCAGTTCGGCGAGACGATAGACCTTGCCCTTGAAACGCTTGTCTTGCAGGGCGGGAGGCAGTTGTTCGCCTTTGACCTGATCGACACGGCCGCGCACGGCTTTGCTGGCGAAGAAACTGGTGAGGTTGCCGGCGAGGGTGCCGGGCGACCATAGGTAGTGAGCTTCGGACAGCAAGCGCACGCCAGACAGATCCAGCTCGCCGTTACCCGCCAGCGCTTCACGCCAGCGCCGTGGCATATCGGCGATGGCTTCCGAGGCGCCGGTCAGCGCACCGTGCAGCGCGTACTTGGCGCCGCCGTGGATGATGCCTTGGGATTTCAGACTCTGCCCGCCACCGAGGCTGGCGCTTTCCACCAGCACGGTCGAAAAACCCTGACGACGCAGGCGTGCATTCAGCCAGAGGCCGGCGACACCTGCGCCGACAATCAGAACGTCGGTGGAAATAACGGATGGCATGCAGCGACCTCAGTGTTCAAGACGAGGGCGCAGTATACAGACTCGGGAAAGAGCGGGATTTGTCGATGATCAACAGGGCTGACGCAAAACCAATGTGGGAGCGAGGTTGGCGTTAATGGCCGGCGGTTTTCGAGAAGAGCTGGATGACGACGACACCCAGGACAATCAACGCCATCCCCAGCATCGCCGGCAGATCCAGCTTCTGCCCGTAAACGAACAGCGCCGCGACACTGACCATGACGATCCCCATTCCGGCCCAAACGGCGTAAGCGACACCCACCGGCACCGTTCGCACCACCAGCGTCAGCATCCAGAAAGCGATGCTGTAGCCAACAATCACCAGAATCAGTGGCAGGGGTGTGCTGATGCCTTTGACCGCCTTCATCGAAACGGTGGCTATCACTTCGGCGCAAATGGCGATGGCCAGGTAGACGTAGGCGTTCATGGTTCAAATCCTCATGGAAAATGTTGCTTGCTGAGGCGGCATTCTAGTGACTCCTCAGATGGGGTAAAGTCATTACCTATCTGTTCTAGAGATAGGTTGGTGGATCAGCATGCAGTGGAATCTCGATCAGTTGCGGGTGTTTGTCGACGTCGCTGAGCAGCGCTCGTTCTCCGCCGTAGCGCGGCGGCAACGCAAGGCGCAGTCAGCCATCAGCAGCGCGATTGCGATGCTGGAGGACGACTTGGGGGTCAGCCTGTTCCAGCGTAGCAGCGGGCGTCAACCCAGCCTCACCGAAGCGGGTGAGGCGCTGCTTGAAGAGGCGCGGGAAGTGTTGCGGCAATGCGAGCGCCTTAATGGTCGGGCCATGGCGATGATGCGCGGCCAGGAGGCGCAATTACGCGTGGCTCAGGATGAGGCGATGCCGTACCAGGCGCTGGTGGAGAGTTTCGGCGCGTTGGCCGAGCATTTCCCCAGCCTGGAAGTGCAACTGACCAGCGCCGCCCAAGGCGAAGTGGCGCGCAAACTGGTGGAGCACCGCGCCGATCTCGGGTTGCTGTTCTATCACGATGAAATCCCCGAGGCACTGGAACGTCGGGTACTGGGGCGCGTGGAGATGGTCACCGTCTGCGGGATCAATCATCCCTTGGCGGCGCAGTCCTACGTCACCTGCCAGCAAATGGCGCAACATCGGCAACTGTTGATGTCGACGCAAAACAGTGTTTACCCCGGCAACGATCCGGCCAGCCCGCAGGTGTGGCGCGCCGACAGCTTCTATGTAATGGCCGAGTGGCTGGTGCGCGACCTGGGCTGGGCGTGGTTGCCACGGCATGTCGTGCAGTATTCGGCCTATCAGGGCTTGATGGTCGAGCTCGACAGCGAATGGACGCCGCCGGCGCTGGTGGTCGAGTTGGTCTGGCGCCGCGACGAGCCGCTCGGCCCGGCCGCGCGCTGGCTGGCAGAGCGTTTTGCCGTGCACTTGCGGGCCATCGGCGACAAAAGCCGATAAACTCCGCCGCCATGAATAGAACTCTCTACACCGCGCTGTTTTACCTGGGGCTGCCATTGGTGGCGATTCGGCTATGGCTGCGGGCGCGAAAAGCACCGGCGTATGCCAAACGGATTGGCGAACGTTTCTCCTATGGCATGCCGGCGTTGCAACCCGGTGGCATCTGGGTGCATGCGGTGTCGGTGGGCGAAAGCATTGCGGCGGCGCCGATGATTCGCGCCTTGCTGCAACGTTATCCACAATTGCCGATGACCGTGACCTGCATGACGCCGACCGGCTCGGAGCGAATTCAGGCCCTGTTCGCCAACGAACCGCGCATCCAGCATTGCTACCTGCCGTATGACTTGCCGTGTGCCGCAGCGCGTTTTCTGGAGCGTGCGCAGCCGAAGCTGGCGGTGATCATGGAAACCGAGCTCTGGCCCAACCACATTCATCAGTGCGCCAAACGCGGCATTCCAGTGGCGTTGGCCAATGGGCGATTGTCTGAACGTTCGGCCCGGGGTTATGGCCGCTTCAGCAAGCTGACCGCGCCAATGCTCGCCGAGATGAGTTTTTTTGCCGTGCAGACCGAAGCGGAAGCCCAGCGCTTCCGTGATCTGGGCGCGCGTCCTGAAACGGTCGAAGTGACGGGGTCGATCAAGTTCGACCTGACCATCGACCCGCAACTGCTGCAGCGCGCTGCCGAATTGCGCGGCCAGTGGCAAGCGCTGGAACGTCCGGTGTGGATCGCCGCCAGCACTCACGAAGGCGAAGACGAAGTGGTGCTCAACGCCCATCGTCAGTTACTGGCCAGCTATCCGAATGCACTGTTGATTCTGGTGCCGCGTCATCCGGAGCGTTTCAACTCGGTGCTTGAACTGTGCCAGCGCGAAGGCTTCGCCACGGTGCGCCGCTCCACCGACGCTAACGTCGCGGCTGAAACATCGGTGCTGCTCGGCGACACCATGGGCGAGTTGCTGTTTCTCTATGCCTTGGCCGACAGTGCATTTGTCGGCGGCAGCCTGGTGCCGAACGGTGGGCACAACCTGCTGGAACCGGCCGCATTGGCGAAACCTGTAATCAGCGGCCCGCACCTGTTCAACTTCCTCGACATCGCCGCGCAGATGCGTGAAGCCGGCGCGTTGGTTGAGGTGGATGATGCCGAAGGGCTGGCAGTGGAAGTGCGGCGCTTGTTCGAACTGCCGCGCGATGCGCAGCGCATGGCTGAGGCGGGGCTGAATGTGATGCGCCGCAATCAGGGGGCGTTGCAGCGTTTGTTGGATGGGTTGGGGCGCTTGATCAAGTAACCCTACACAAAAAAAGATCGCCGCCTGCGACAGCTCACGTCGCAGGCTGTGATCTTTTGTTTTTTAAGGCCGCGCCTTGAGCTGCGCCTCAGCAGCCTTGGCCAGATCCGGCGGCAAGAAGTCCTTGTCCGGGTTGTAGTCGGCTTTCAGATAGCGCGTCAGATCCTGCAAGTCACCCGGGTTCAACGTGCCTGCTGCCTGCTTCAAGCGCAGGTTGTCGAGGATGTAGTCGTAGCGGGTGTTGTTGTAGTTGCGCACCGAGGTGTACAGCTGACGCTGGGCATCGAGCACATCGACGATATTGCGTGTACCCACCTGATAGCCGATTTCCGTGGCTTCCACCGCGCTCTGGTTGGAGATGATCGACTGGCGGCGCGCCTGTACCTGCTCGACATCGGTGTTCACCGCACGGTGCAGGTTGCGAGTGTTCTCGACGACTTGCCGGCGCAGGGATTCGCGCTGCTGTTCGCTCTGATTCAGTTGCTCGTAAGACTGGCGCACTTGCGAGCTGGTCAGCCCGCCGCTGTAGATCGGGATGTTCAGTTGCAGCCCCAGCGTGCTCTGTTCGACGTTGCCACGGTACGGCGTGCCGAAGGCGTTCGGATTGGAGAACCCGAGGGCGTCGTTGTCACCTTTTTCGTATTTGGCCACGGCGTCGAGGGTCGGCAAGTGACCGGCCTTGCGTTGCTTCAGGGTCTGTTCGGCGGAGCTGACGGCGTAGTTGCTGGCCAGCAGATTAAGGTTCTGTTTCGCTGCCGTGTCGACCCAGGCCTTGGCGTCGTTTGGCGCTGGCGGCAGGATCGGCAGCGTGTGGACGATGCCCTGAATCGAGTTGTACTGACGGTTGGTCAGGGTGATCAGCGCTTCGAATGCATCATCGACCTGACGCTGGGCGACGATCCGGTTGGCCCGTGCGGTGTCGTAGCTGGCCTGCGATTGCAGCACGTCCGTCTTGTCCGACAGGCCAACATCGAAGCGCTCGTTGGACTGGTCGAGTTGGCGCTTGAACGCCGCTTCTTCCGCTTTGGTCGAGGCCAGGTTGTCCTGGCTGCGCAGCACGTTGAAGTAGCTTTCGGCCGATTGAAGGATCAGGTTTTGCTCAGTGGCAGACAGTTGCAGCGCCGCCTGTTCGTTGACGTCTTTGGCGGCCTGGTACTGGAACCAGCGATCAGCGCGGAACAATGGCTGGGCCAGGGTCGCCTGATAGGAATGGGCACTGCGGCTGGCGGTGGCCGAAGGCTGGTCGATCGAGGTGCGCACGTTGGCGACTTCTGCCCCACCGGACAGGTTCGGCAGCAGCCCGGCGCGGGCCTGCGGTACGACTTCTTTCTGTGCACCGTACTGGGCGCGAGCGGCGGCGAGGTCGGCATTGTTGTCGACCGCTTCCTGATAGACGCTGACCAGATCGGTTTTGGTCGACAAGGGCGCTTCTGCTGCCCAGGCCATTGCGTTGGACGCACAAGACACGGCAAGAGCCAGTGAAAGTTTGCGCAGCATGAGGCGATCCCTAGCAAATATTATGGAAATAATCCGGGCGCCAAAGGTAAGGCGCGGCCCATGCAGCGTCAAGGCGCAGCATGGCGTAGCGAGTGTAGTTGGGCATTGGGGCTGCAACAATCCTGCAAGCACCGGCAATTGCGCCATTCATCATGGTGTTTGCCGCGGTGTTGGCGTTCTTTGCCGCTTGTGTCTAGACTGGCCGGGTTCTTGTCGGGGTGCCTTGCTATGAGGCTGAGATCGAATAATTTCGGATCCCGTTGAACCTGATCAGGTTAGCGCCTGCGTAGGGAACAAGATTTCTCGTCACCCGGCGAGTCCTCTTGTGCTTCGTCCGGGATATTGTTCGACAATCGAACGCTCGACGACGATGCACAGCACCGGTCCTGGTGCGTCCGTGCCTTTCAGGTTCTGCTCCGACAATCCACTGCCTGGATGCTGTCTGGAGAGCCCGTGATGACGACAAAATCAAAAAACGCGATCAACCTGAGTGACTCGGCCAAGGTCGACGAGCAATCGGTCAAACCGTTCACCCGTTCGCAAAAAGTCTACGTTCAGGGCTCACGCCCGGACATCCTCGTGCCCATGCGCGAAATCACCCTCGATGTGACCCCGACCGACTTCGGCGGCGAGATCAATGCGCCGGTCACCGTTTACGATACTTCGGGTCCGTACACCGACCCGAACGTGGTGATCGACGTGCGTAAAGGTTTGGGCGATGTGCGTTCGGCCTGGATCGACGACCGTGGCGACACCGAGCGTCTGGCCGGTCTGAGTTCGAACTTCGGTCGCGAGCGCCTCGCTGATCCTGAGTTGACCAAGCTGCGTTTCGCCCACGTCAACAACCCGCGTCGCGCCAAGGCCGGCGGCAATGTCACCCAGATGCACTACGCGCGCAAAGGCATCATCACGCCCGAGATGGAATTCGTCGCCATCCGCGAAAACATGAAACTCGAAGTCGCGCGTGCGGCCGGTTTGCTCGATCAGCAACACGCCGGCCATAGCTTTGGCGCCAGTGTGCCGAAAATCATCACGCCCGAGTTTGTCCGTGAAGAGATCGCCCGCGGCCGCGCGATCATTCCGGCCAACATCAACCACACCGAACTGGAACCGATGATCATCGGCCGTAACTTCCTGGTGAAGATCAACGGCAACATCGGCAACAGCGCCCTGGGTTCGTCCATCGAAGAAGAAGTGGCGAAACTGACTTGGGGTATTCGCTGGGGCGCGGACAACATCATGGACTTGTCCACCGGCAAACATATTCACGAAACCCGCGAGTGGATCATCCGTAATTCGCCCGTGCCGATTGGTACCGTGCCGATCTATCAGGCCTTGGAAAAAGTGGGCGGCGCGGCCGAAGACCTGACCTGGGAGTTGTTTCGCGACACACTGATCGAGCAGGCCGAGCAGGGGGTCGACTACTTCACCATTCACGCCGGTGTCCTGCTGCGTTATGTGCCACTGACCGCCAAGCGCGTCACCGGCATCGTCTCCCGTGGCGGTTCGATCATGGCCAAGTGGTGCCTGGCGCATCACAAGGAAAACTTCGCCTACACGCATTTCGAAGAAATCTGCGAAATCATGAAGGCCTACGACGTCAGCTTCTCGCTCGGCGATGGCCTGCGTCCGGGCTCGATTGCCGACGCCAACGACGCAGCGCAGTTCGGTGAGCTGGAAACCCTCGGCGAATTGACCAAAATCGCCTGGAAGCACGACGTGCAAACCATGATCGAAGGCCCTGGCCACGTGCCGATGCAGTTGATCAAAGAGAACATGGACAAGCAGCTCGAGTGCTGCGACGAGGCACCGTTCTACACCCTCGGCCCGCTGACCACCGACATCGCGCCGGGCTACGACCACATCACCTCGGGCATCGGTGCGGCGATGATCGGCTGGTTCGGTTGCGCGATGCTGTGCTACGTGACGCCGAAAGAGCACTTGGGTTTGCCGAACAAGGATGACGTGAAGACCGGGATCATCACCTACAAGATCGCCGCGCATGCCGCCGACCTTGCCAAGGGGCACCCGGGCGCGCAGATCCGCGACAACGCTCTGAGCAAGGCGCGTTTCGAATTCCGTTGGGAAGACCAGTTCAACCTCGGTCTGGACCCGGACACCGCCCGTTCGTATCACGATGAAACGCTGCCGAAGGACTCGGCGAAGGTCGCGCACTTCTGCTCGATGTGCGGGCCGAAATTCTGCTCGATGAAGATCACTCAGGAAGTCCGTGAGTACGCGGCCAACCAGCGTATCGAAGCGGTCGACGTGGACGTCGCCCGAGGCCTGGCGGAACAGGCCGAGCGGTTCAAGAAGGAAGGCAGTCAGCTGTACAAGAAGGTTTGATCTGACCTGAGAAGGTGGCGCCTGCAAGGGTCCCTTCGCGAGCAGGCTCGCTCCCACATTGGAATGCATTCTCCTGTGGGAGCGAGCCTGCTCGCGAATGCGGTCAACACAACAACAAATGTCCCTCTGAGATAACACCCTTGAGCATTCAACCCAGCACTTACTCCCCCGACCTCGCCGTGCCCGCCGACAAGCGTGTGTTCGGCGGTCGTGATCTGTTTTCCCTGTGGTTTTCCTTAGGCATCGGCCTGATGGTTTTGCAGACCGGCGCATTGCTCGCGCCGGGTCTGGGCCTGTCCGGTTCGCTACTGGCCATTTTCCTCGGCACGCTGGTCGGTGTGCTGTTGCTGGCCGCGGTCGGCGTGATCGGCAGCGACACTGGCCTGTCGTCGATGGCCGCGCTGAAACTTAGCCTGGGCAGCAAAGGCGCCAGCCTGCCGGCGCTACTCAATTTGCTGCAACTGATCGGTTGGGGCTCGTTCGAAATCATCGTCATGCGCGACGCCGCCAGCCTGCTTGGCACCCGTACGTTCAGCGAAGGTTCGCTGGTTTCGAACCCGGTGTTGTGGACGCTGGTTTTCGGCGCTCTGGCGACATTGCTCGCCGTCAGCGGGCCGCTGACGTTCGTGCGCAAGATCCTGCGTAAATGGGGCATTTGGCTGCTGTTGGCCGCGTGCCTCTGGCTGACCTGGAACCTGTTCGCCAAGGCTGATCTGGCTGCTCTCTGGGCGCGTGCCGGCGATGGTTCGATGCCGTTCGCCGTGGGCTTGGACATTGCCATCGCGATGCCGCTGTCGTGGTTGCCGCTGATTGCCGACTACTCGCGTTTCGGTAAACGGGCGAAGAGTGTCTTCGGCGGCACCGCCATCGGTTTCTTCATCGGCAATTTCTGGCTGATGAGCCTGGGCGTCGCTTACACATTGGCGTTTGCGCCGAGTGGTGAAGTCAACGCGCTGTTGCTGGCCTTGGCTGGCGCCGGTCTGGGGATTCCGTTGTTGCTGATTTTGCTGGACGAGTCGGAAAACGCGTTCGCCGACATTCACTCGGCCGCGGTGTCCAGCGGGATTCTGTTGCGCTTGAAAGTCGAGCATCTGGCCTTGGCCATCGGCGCGATCTGCACGCTGATCGCACTGCTGGCGCCATTGGCGCAATACCAGAATTTCCTGCTGCTGATCGGCTCGGTGTTTGCGCCGCTGTTCGGCGTGGTGCTGGTGGATCACTTCATCTTGCGCAAGCGCAGCACTCAGGTCGCGTCAGCCGCATTGCGCTGGCCGGCGCTGTTGGCCTGGCTCGGTGGCGTGAGCACCTACCACTTGTTGGCGAATCTGTATCCGGATGTCGGCGCAACTCTGCCAGCGCTGGTGCTGGCAGGGTTGCTGCAACTCGTGCTCGGTCGGGCTTTCAGTTACGGCCGGGGAACAGCTCAGGCTTGAGAATGCCGTTCAGGCGCGGATAAGGGATCTTCAGTTCGACGTGACCCAGCGCGTAAGGCGCGAGGGTACTCACGTCGTACTTGAGGATCACCGCGCCGTAGGTCAGCGCCACGTTCGGGGTTTTCTTGAACGGCCAGCTCGAAACGAATTCCGCTTCCTGATCGAGCTTGGTGCTGATCAGCCAACTGTTGTGCGCAACCTGCGCAGCCTTCCAGAACGCGTCTTCCTGACCCGGCATCAGCATGTCCGACAGGTTCAGCACTTTGTGCTGCTGGCGCGAATAGTTGATGAAGCCGCGACCCGGTGTGCCATGGGCGCCGCCGGTGTCGAGGTAGCTCGACAATTCGATGATCACCAAGCCGTCATGCTGCTCGCGTACTTTCGCTTGCAGATAGCTGCTGTTGCGTGGACCGGCAGTATTCAAGAACTGCTCGCGGTAAGCCGCCAGGGTCGGCGCCACCGATGCGTTCTGTTCGGTGCGGGTCATTTGCAGCAGGCGTTTTTCGATGATGCCGTCCAGGGCAGGCTCTGCCGCGAAATGTACGGTATCGATATTCACCAGCGGGCAGTCGGGGTTGGAACACCCAGGCTTGAGCTGTTCCGACGCATCGCGGGTGGTTTCCAGGGGCGTGCGGTAGTTGGGCTGGAACAGGCTCGCGCACGCGCCCAAGGTCAGGGCGATGGCGGCCACGGAGGCAATTTTGAAAAGCGACATGGGCGTCCTTTCTGAAACAGGGGAAGGCAAAAAGATATCCGCTTCGACTCTCACCGAAGCAGTCAGTTCGCCACTAAGCTAATTAGAGTGGGTTTCGCCTCCACCGTCCATCCCGCTGACGGTAAAGGGCTGCATCAAACGGTGCGGGCGCGTTAGGATGGCGCGAAGTCGAGGTTGCATGTCACAAAAAGGAACCTCGTAATGGATTTGCAGAAAAGAGGATGCCCATGACTGACTTTGCCAACGCCATTCCGACCGCCGTCGATATCGTGCGGCGCGAAAAATGCTACGAGGGCTTTTACAAGCTCGACCGTTTGCATCTGCGCCATGAATTGTTCGCGGGTGGCATGAGCCGCGAGATCAATCGTGAAGTGTTCGTGCGGCACGATGCGGTCTGCATGCTGCCTTACGATCCGCAGCGCGACGAAGTGGTGCTGATCGAGCAATTTCGCGTCGGCGCCATGGGCAAGGCCAGCAACCCTTGGTTGGTTGAGCTGGTCGCTGGTCTGATCGACAAGGACGAGCAACCGGAAGAAGTTGCTCACCGTGAGGCGCAGGAGGAAGCTGGGCTGGACATCAAGGCCCTGTGGCCGATGACCAAGTATTTCCCGTCGCCGGGCGGCAGCAACGAGTTCGTGCATTTGTATCTGGGGCGTTGCGAAACCGCAGGTGTCGGCGGCCTGCATGGGCTGGAGGAAGAGGCTGAAGATATCCGCGTCACGGTCTGGGCGTTTGAAGATGCCTTGCAGGCTGTGCGCGACGGACGTATTGCCAATGCGGCGAGCATTATCGCTCTGCAATGGCTGGCGCTGAACCGCGCTGAAGTGAGGGGGTTATGGTTGTAAACAAGCTGCGCGATCGTTATCGAGTCGACCTCGTGGGGCTGCAAGCCGCCTGCGAGGCCAACTACGCGCGCCTGATGCGGCTGGTGCCGGACATGCGTAACGACCCAGAGGCGCGACGCATCGCCGTGACTCAGGGCGAGCAGATGCTCGGAGTGCTGGCCCTTGAAGTGCTGCAAACCTGTCCTTACACCACCACGTTGCAGGTGCGCCAGGAACACAGCCTGCCGTGGCTGCCAGTGCCGCAACTGGAAGTGCAGGTCTATCACGACGCGCGCATGGCCGAGGTCATCAGCGCTGAACATGCACGACGCTTTCGCGGCATCTATCCTTACCCGAACGCCGCGATGCATCAGCCAGACGAAAAGGCTCAACTCAATCTGTTTCTGGGGGAGTGGTTGAGTCACTGCCTGGCCTTGGGGCATGAGTACGAAGTCGTACGCTAGTTGTGAACTGCGTCCGGTTCACAGGTTTCCTCTTTCAGTGATCCCCCAGCATAATTGCGGCACTTGACCGATTCCGTGCTTTTGCCTTGGGAGAACGCCTTGCCGAGCGTATCCACGTTGACCACCGCCGATCCGGCGTTGCTGGTGCAGTTGTCCGACAGCCATCTGTTCGCCGAAGCGGACGGTGCGCTGCTGGGCATGAACACGCGTCAGAGCCTGCAAAAAGTCATTGAGTTGGTGCTGGCGCAGCAACCGCAGATCGATCTGGTGCTGGCCACCGGGGATATCTCGCAGGACGGCACACTGGCGTCGTATCAGCAGTTTCGCCAGATGAGTGCGCAGATCAATGCTCCTGCGCGCTGGATTCCCGGCAATCACGACGAACCGCAGATCATGGCGCAAGCGGCAGTGCAGAGTGCGCTGCTGGAGTCGGTGGTCGATGTCGGCAACTGGCGCGTGACCTTGCTCGATTCCGCCGTGCCGGGGTCGGTGCCGGGGTATTTGCAGGACGATCAATTGCAACTGCTGGCCCGCTCGTTGAGCGAAGCGCCGGAGCGCCATCACCTGGTGTGCTTCCATCATCATCCGGTGCCGATTGGCTGCCTGTGGATGGAGCCGATCGGTTTGCGTAATCGCGAGGCTTTTTTCGAGGTGCTGGATCGTTTTCCACAGGCCCGCGCCGTGTTGTGGGGGCATGTGCATCAGGAGATTGATCGCGAGCGCAATGGCGTAAGGTTGCTGGCCTCGCCGTCGACCTGCATTCAGTTCGAGCCGGGCAGTGAAGACTTCAAGGTCGGGGATCAGGCGCCGGGGTATCGCTGGTTGCGGTTGTTGCCAGACGGGCGGCTGGAGACTGGCGTCGAGCGGGTCACTGATTTCGCCTTCACTGTCGATTACGGTTCAAACGGTTACTGAGGCCGCACCGACGCCTTCGCGAGCAAGCCCGCTCTCACAGTGCAATGCTTTCCTTGTGTGGGAGTGGGCTTGCTCGCGAAGGCATCCTTACAAACACCCACGATCCCCCCGACTCCCTGTAAACTCCGCTATCTTTCGCCGACACTCAGGGAGCTCAAATGTCCGGTTCGATCCTCTATATCCACGGTTTCAACAGCGCGCCGGCCTCGAAAAAGGCCTGTGAGCTGGTCGCGGTGATGGAGCGGCTGGGTTTGAGCGGGCAACTGCGGGTTCCGGCCCTGCATCACCATCCGCGCCAAGCCATCGGTCAGTTGGAGCAAGCGATTGCCGAGCTGGGCCGGCCGCTGCTGGTGGGAAGCTCACTCGGCGGCTACTATGCGACTCACCTGGCCGAGCGCCATGGCCTGAAAGCGTTGCTGGTCAACCCGGCCGTCAGTCCGCATCGGATGTTCGACGGCTATCTGGGAACGCAGAAAAACCTGTATACCGATGAAAACTGGGAATTGACCCATGACCATGTGACGGCCCTGGCCGAGCTGGAAGTGCCGGCGCCCCACGATGCGCAGCGGTATCAGGTGTGGTTGCAGACCGGCGACGAAACACTGGATTATCGCCTCGCCCAGCACTATTACCGAGCCTGTGCCTTGCGCATTCAGGCCGGCGGCGACCATGGTTTCCAGGGTTTTGCCGGGCAATTGCCAGCCTTGTTGAGTTTTGCCGGCATTGGCGCCGATGTGTATCAGGCAATCGATTTCACCGCACTGTGAAGTCTTGCCCCTCTTTCATGAATGACTGACGACGAGACCCTATGGCCACTCCCAGCGCTAGCTCTTATAACGCCGACGCCATCGAAGTCCTCTCGGGCCTCGACCCGGTGCGCAAACGCCCCGGCATGTACACCGACACCAGTCGGCCGAACCACCTCGCCCAGGAAGTCATCGACAACAGTGTCGACGAAGCCCTGGCCGGCCACGCCAAATCAGTACAGGTCATCCTGCACGCCGACCACTCGCTGGAAGTCAGCGACGACGGCCGTGGCATGCCGGTCGACATCCACCCGGAAGAGGGTGTTTCAGGTGTCGAGCTGATCCTCACCAAGCTCCATGCGGGCGGCAAGTTTTCCAACAAGAACTACCAGTTCTCCGGCGGTCTGCACGGGGTGGGTATTTCCGTGGTCAACGCCTTGTCGACCGAAGTCCGGGTTCGCGTCAAGCGTGACGGCAACGAATACCAGATGACCTTCAACGACGGCTTCAAGGCCTCGGAACTGGAAATCGTCGGTACCGTCGGCAAGCGCAACACTGGCACCAGCGTGTACTTCGCGCCGGACCCGAAATACTTCGATTCACCGAAATTTTCCATCAGCCGCCTCAAGCACGTCCTCAAGGCCAAGGCCGTTCTGTGCCCGGGGCTGCTGGTCAGTTTTGAAGACAAAGGCACCGGCGAGAAAGTCGAGTGGCATTACGAAGACGGCTTGCGCTCCTATCTGGTCGACGCGGTCAGCGAATTTGAACGCCTGCCGGACGAACCGTTCTGCGGCGCTTTCGCCGGTAATAAAGAAGCGGTCGACTGGGCCCTGCTGTGGTTGCCGGAAGGTGGCGACGCGGTGCAGGAAAGCTACGTCAACCTGATCCCGACGGCGCAGGGCGGTACCCACGTCAATGGTTTGCGTCAGGGCTTGCTTGATGCGATGCGCGAGTTCTGCGAATTCCGCAGCCTGCTGCCGCGCGGTGTGAAACTGGCGCCGGAAGACGTCTGGGAACGCATCGCCTTCGTCCTGTCGATGAAGATGCAGGAGCCGCAATTCTCCGGCCAGACCAAAGAGCGTCTTTCGTCTCGGGAAGCGGCGGCGTTCGTTTCCGGTGTGGTCAAAGATGCTTTCAGCCTGTGGCTTAACGCCAACCCGGAAACCGGTCTGGCGCTGGCGGAGCTGGCGATCAACAACGCCGGCCGTCGTCTCAAGGCCAGCAAAAAGGTCGAGCGCAAACGCGTCACCCAAGGGCCGGCACTGCCGGGCAAACTGGCTGACTGCGCCGGGCAGGACCCGATGCGCTCCGAGCTGTTCCTGGTCGAAGGTGATTCCGCTGGCGGTTCCGCCAAACAAGCCCGGGACAAAGAGTTTCAGGCGATCCTGCCGTTGCGCGGCAAGATCCTCAATACCTGGGAAGTCGACGGCAGCGAAGTGCTCGCCAGCCAGGAAGTGCACAACATTGCCGTGGCCATCGGTGTCGATCCGGGCGCGGCGGACATGAGCCAGTTGCGCTACGGCAAGATCTGCATCCTCGCCGACGCCGACTCTGACGGCCTGCACATCGCAACCTTGCTCTGCGCGTTGTTCGTCCAGCATTTCCGCCCGTTGGTGGATGCCGGTCACGTCTACGTCGCGATGCCGCCGCTGTACCGTATCGACCTCGGCAAAGAGATCTACTACGCCCTCGACGAAGCCGAACGTGATGGGATTCTTGACCGTCTGGTGGCCGAGAAGAAACGCGGCAAACCACAGGTCACCCGATTCAAAGGTCTGGGTGAAATGAACCCGCCGCAGCTGCGTGAAACCACCATGGACCCCAACACCCGGCGTCTGGTGCAACTGACGCTGGGCGAAGATTTCGCCCAGACCTCGGAAATGATGGACATGCTGTTGGCGAAGAAACGCGCCGGTGATCGCAAGGCTTGGCTCGAATCCAAAGGCAACCTCGCCGAGGTGCTGGCCTGATGCGGTTTGGCTGGGCCTTGGCGGGTGCGTTGCTGCTGAGTGCGATGACCGCGTCGGCCGAGCCTGCGCAGGAGCTGCGCTTGCTCTCCGAACATCCGGTCGAAGGCCTGCGCGGCGGCAATCTCTCCGGGCTAGCGATGTGCGGCAATGAGCTGTGGACGGTGTCTGACCGCGATGACGATCAGATCTATCGGCTCAATACGGCGGATCAGGTCTGGCAGGCCGAAACAGTGCGAATCGATGTGCCAAAGGTGCCCGACAGCGGTTTGCCATGGGGTCTGAGTTCGCGCAACTGGGCGGCGTCGTTTATCCGGGGTGGCGATCTGGATTTCGAAGGCATCACCTGCGACAGCGCCGGCAATCGCTACATCGTCAGCGAAGGCCATGCAGCAGTGTTGCAGGTGCCAGTCAACGGCCCGGCCAACTGGCTGAAGATCTCGCCGATGATGGTTCGCGAAGCGCGGGCCAGCGGCATGCTCCTGCATTTCAATGCGATATTCGAAGGCCTGGCGATCAACCCGGCGGGCGATCAGATGTGGCTGGCCGCCGAACGGCAAAGCCGTGGCTTGCTGAAGATCAAGCGCCAGCAGACGGTGTGGGATTGCGACGGCCGTTGCGTGCTGCTCAGCGAGAGTGGCAAGGAGATGCAGCCGCCGCAGTTTCCCAAGGCCAAAGCGGTCGATCGGGACTTTTCCGATATTTCGTTGTTCAACGGCAAACTGTTTACCCTTGAGCGCAACGCTTTCCAGGTTTGTCGGCGCGATGCGCAGACCGCCAAGGTCGAGCGTTGCTGGTCGTATGCGGCCGAACTGTTGCAGGTCAACCGCCAATACTCACAGCGCTACGGGCTGGAAGAGGCACTGATCGTTGATGCTGAGGGGGCGTGGATCGGCGTCGACAATAATTTTGGTCCGCGTGCCGACGGTGAGGTTCGGCCGGTCGTCTGGCGGTTCGCCGCGCCTGACGGTGGCTGGAGCGCCAAGCCATGAGCCAGCAACCGCCAGGCAAGCGCGCCGGGCGAGTGCTGATGATCCTGGCCTGGTGCGCTGCGCTTTTTCTGGCCACGCGGTTTTTCGGCCAGTGGGAGCAACGCCAGCAGAATCCGAACGTGGTGGTAAGTTCGCAGCAGGGCGAAGGTTTTATCGAAGTGAAGCTGGCCGGTAACGCCCAGGGGCATTTTGTCGCCAGCGGCCAGATCAACGGCGAGCCGGTGGAATTCCTGCTCGACACCGGCGCAACCGATGTGGCGATCCCGGCGGATCTGGCCAAGCGTTTGAAGCTGCAAGAGGGTTTTGGTGTGACCCTGAGCACGGCCAATGGCCTGAGCCAGGGCTATCGTACAAAAATTGACCGCCTGCAACTGGGCGACATCGTGCTGCGGGACGTCCGCGCACTGGTGGCGCCAGGTTTGCAGGGTGATCAGGTGCTGCTCGGCATGAGTGCCCTGAACAAACTTGAATTTACTCAGCGCGGTGGCACCATGCTGCTGCGCCAGACAACGAACCGATGAGGCCCGCATGAGCGACATCCTTGCAGACAGCTTAGACGGCGTAGAGCGCCGCTCGCTGGCTGACTTCACCGAAAGTGCCTACCTCAACTACTCCATGTACGTGATCATGGACCGTGCCTTGCCGCATATCGGCGATGGCCTGAAACCGGTGCAGCGTCGCATCATTTATGCGATGAGCGAACTGGGGCTGGACGCTGACTCCAAACACAAGAAATCGGCGCGTACCGTCGGTGACGTGCTCGGTAAGTTTCACCCCCACGGCGACTCGGCGTGCTACGAAGCGATGGTGCTGATGGCTCAGCCGTTCAGCTATCGCTACACGCTGGTCGACGGCCAGGGTAACTGGGGTGCGCCGGATGATCCCAAGTCCTTCGCGGCCATGCGTTACACCGAGGCTCGCCTGTCGCGTTATTCCGAAGTGCTGCTCAGCGAACTGGGCCAGGGCACTGCGGACTGGGGCCCGAACTTCGACGGCACCCTGCAGGAACCGCTGGTATTGCCGGCGCGTCTGCCGAACATTCTGCTCAACGGCACCACCGGCATCGCCGTGGGCATGGCCACCGACGTACCGCCGCACAACCTGCGCGAAGTCGCCACGGCGTGCGTGCGCTTGCTCGATGAGCCCAAAGCCACGGTCGAGCAACTCTGTGAACACATCCAGGGCCCGGACTATCCGACCGAAGCGGAAATCATCACGCCGCGCGCCGACCTGCTGAAAATGTACGAAACCGGCAAGGGCTCGGTGCGCATGCGCGCCGTGTACCACGTCGAGGACGGCGACATCATCGTCACCGCGCTGCCGCATCAGGTCTCCGGGGCCAAAGTGCTGGAGCAGATCGCCGCGCTGATGCAGGCCAAACCGTCGAAAGCGCCGCAGATCGCCGACCTGCGTGACGAATCCGACCACGAAAACCCGTGCCGCATCGTGATTATCCCGGTCAACAGCCGCGTCGATCACGAAGCGCTGATGCAGCACCTGTTCGCCAGCACCGAGTTGGAGTCGACCTACCGGGTCAACGTCAACATCATCGGTCTGGACGGCAAGCCACAGCTGAAAAACCTGCGCGCCTTGCTGGTCGAATGGCTGGAATTCCGTGTGCAGACCGTGCGTCGCCGTTTGCAATTTCGCCTCGACAAGGTCGAGCGTCGACTGCACCTGTTGGACGGTTTGTTGATTGCCTACCTCAACCTGGATGAAGTGATTCACATCATTCGTACCGAGGAACACCCGAAAGCCAAGCTGATCGAGCGCTTCGCCCTCAGCGAGATTCAAGCTGACTACATCCTCGACACCCGTCTGCGTCAATTGGCGCGACTGGAGGAAATGAAGTTGCGCGACGAGCAGGACGAACTGCTCAAGGAACAAGCCAAGCTGCAAGCGCTGCTGGGCAGCGAAGCCAAGTTGAAGAAACTGGTGCGCACCGAGCTGATCAAGGACGCCGAAACCTACGGCGACGACCGCCGCTCGCCAATCGTGGAGCGCGCCGAAGCCAAGGCGTTGACCGAGCACGATCTGCTGCCGAACGAGAAAGTGACCGTCGTGTTGTCGGAAAAAGGCTGGATCCGTTCGGCCAAAGGTCATGACATCGACGCCACCGGCCTGTCGTACAAGGCCGGTGATGGCTTCAAGACCTCGGCAGCGGGGCGCTCCAACCAGTTTGCGGTGTTTATTGACTCCACCGGCCGCAGCTATTCGGTCGCCGCGCACACGTTGCCGTCGGCCCGTGGCCAGGGCGAGCCGTTGACCGGCCGTCTGACGCCGCCACCGGGCGCATCGTTCGAATGCGTGCTGATGCCGGAAGACGATGCGCTGTACGTGATCGCTTCCGACGCCGGTTACGGATTCGTGGTCAAAGGCGAAGACCTGCAAGCCAAGAACAAGGCCGGTAAAGCCCTGTTGAGCCTGCCGAACAACGCCAAAGTGATCGCGCCGCGTCCGGTGACCGATCGTGAACAGAACTGGCTGGCCTCGGTCACGACCGAAGGTCGCCTGCTGATATTCAAAATCAGCGATCTGCCACAATTAGGTAAGGGCAAGGGCAACAAGATCATCGGTATTTCCGGTGAGCGCGTGGCCAGTCGCGAAGAATATGTCACGGACATCGCCGTGCTTGCGGAAGGCGCAACGCTGGTGTTGCAGGCCGGAAAACGGACTCTGTCGCTCAAGGCCGACGACCTCGAACACTACAAAGGTGAGCGTGGTCGCCGTGGCAATAAACTGCCGCGTGGCTTCCAGCGAGTCGATGCGCTGCTCGTCGAAAACCTCAATTAGGCGTCCCAGAGCGCTCGATCTACGATTTAACGCGTAGATCGACGCTTTGGCGCTGGAGTCGGAACGCATATTCACGGATGATATGGCCTTTCAAGCGCCGGCGTGGCCGAGCGTTCTTCATATTTATTGAGTATTTTCACTGTGGTCAGCCGAGTGGCGGCCACCTGGACGGGATGATGACTGCTCTGCGCCCCCTTATTTTCCTGCTCGCCGGCGTTCTTGGCCTGGCGGGTTGCAGCGTACACCAGCCGGTGTCGCTGTATCAGCTGGACAGCGGAAGTCCGGTTCAGCCTGCGCAAAGCGCAGGCATGGCGGTTTTGTTGGGCCCGGTAGTCGTCGCCGACTACCTGCAACGTGAAACCCTGCTGCAACGTCAACCGGACGGCAGCCTGCAAGCGGCGACCGATGGTCGTTGGGCTGGCAGCCTTTCGTCGGATATCGACCAGTTGCTGCTGCGTCAGGTTGCCGGCCATCTGGACAGCCAACGTGTCGTGCTGGCACCGGCCACTCAGGGTTTTACCCCGGATGCGCAGGTATTGCTGACCATCACGCGTCTGGACTCCGGTGAGAAACAACCGGCGATTCTCGATGCGCAATGGCGATTGATCGACCGTCGTGGCCGAGTGCGTGATAACCGCATCGTCCACCTGCAAGAGCTGCACGCCGGTAGCACGGCTTCGCAGGTTCAGGCACAAGGGATTCTGTTGCAGCGGTTGGCCGATCAACTGTCGGTGGCGCTCAAACCACTGGCCAATCAGCCGCCGGTGGTCGAGGCGCAGCGTAAGCCAGCACCGAAACCGGCAGCGCCTTCGGATGCTGACAAGCAGCCTAAGATCCCGATGGCTTCGCCGATTCGCACCGATATGGAAGTGTTCCGCTTCTAAGTCTGGTTTGAGTCAAAACAAAGCCCGCCTTGTGCGGGCTTTGTTGTGTCTGCTGTCTGGAAATGTGTGGTTAGGCGTCTGGCCCCTTCGCGAGCAAGCCCGCTCCCACACGGCTTCAATTCCCCTGTGGGAGCGGGCTTGCTCGCGAAGAGGCCGGATCAGACTACGAAAAAGCCCGCAGACAATCACTCATCTGCGGGCTCCTTTACAGCGGGATCAGGCCTCAGGCCCGGCGCTCATGCATCCGCGCCAGTTGCCGCTCCAGCATCGATGGATAAGGCTCCATCAACCGCTCGACACAGCACGCCCCCTCGGGACTGGCGATCGGGCGGATCCGTGCACGCTGACGGATCAGCGCGTCATCACTGATCTTGCGTTCAACCAGCAGCAAATTGCGGCTGTGCTGCGACAAGGCCAGTGCGTCCTGGGCCGAATCGGTCAGCAGCAGATCAATCTGGCTCAGGCCGAACAACTCATCACCCAGTGTCAGGCCCAACTGCAATTGCAGGGTAATGCCACTGTCCGCGACTTCAATCTGCAACTGATGGCCCAGCGCTCGCAGCAACTCGCCGCAGCAGATCGCGTTGGTCAGGTAGTCGTCGCCACTGTCCTCGGTGTGGAACAGCATCAGCGTGCTGCCATCGTTCAGGGTTTCGATCTCGCCTTGATACAGCGAAGCGGCTTGATCGAGGCAATCGCGGTAGCGCTTTTGCAACTCCTCCAGACGGGTCCGAGGCAAACGGCGCAGTTGCTCCTGCGAGCCCAGTTGCACGGCCAGCACTGCCGTGTGCTGAGGCACGCTTGGTGTGGCCTGGCGAATCGGCGGTTGCGCGGTTTCATTCAAGGACTCGTCGCGCAGGTCGGCGAAGGCGTCGTCGTCCTCATCGTCCTCGACGGTGCTGACCACCCGGCGTGCCGCAGGCTTTTGCGCGGCCACCGGCCGGCTCTCGTCGAAGCTCGGGTCGCGCAGGTTACGCACTTCGAACTCAGTCTCGTCGTCTTCGAACTCGGGCTCCGGTTCTGGCTCGGGCTCAACAGGCTCGGGGGCATAGTTGGCGTGTAACTGACGGGCCAGATCGCCGATCTCGTCCTGACGCTCGATACCCGGGGTGTACTCATCGATCCGGCGCAGCCATACGCGCAGTTGCAGGAGCGGCGTGGAGATGTGCCGACCCAGCCGCAGGCTCAGGGCCAACGACAGCGCCAACAGAATCGCACTCAAGATGCCCATGCTTTGCAGGCTGATGGTCATCGGCTGCTGGAACTGATCCATGTCCAGGCTGATGCGCAGTTGCCCGGCGGTCACGTCCTGAAAAGTGATCTTGCTTTCGTACATGCCCTCGGCTTCGCCCAGCAGGCTGTGCTTGGGGCGCTGACCGGACTCGGCGAGGATGCGGTTATCCACGCTGTAAATGGCGGCGTGGGCCACCAGTTTGTTCTTGGTCAGGTTGTTGAGCAGCACGTTGAGGCTGAGGATGTCGTTGGACACCAGCAGCTCCGTGGCGGAGGTGGCGGTCTGCGTGGTCAGGCTTTCGCCCAGCGCATCGGCCTGTTCGTGCATGGCCTGCTTGAATTGCAAACCCATCACGCCGGCATAGATCACCAGCGCCAGAGCGACGAGGATCACGTTATGGCTGGCAATGCGCAATGCAATCGGTACACGGCGGTGGCGCAGTGCACGGAAGATCAGCAGGAAGAAGTTATCGGTTTTAACTGGCGTGGGGCGGTTCAGTGTGGTCGTGTGTTTTGTCCGGGTAGTTGACGCGGAGTTTGGGGC
>NZ_JBIUWM010000038.1:50864-61541 GCF_044743445.1 Pseudomonas sp. NPDC087615
CGGCAAAGCGCTCGCGGTGCCCGATGGTCACTGAAAGTGGGTAGAATGCGGTTTTTTTCCAGTTGCGGGGGTGCGCGTTGCGCGAAATCGTCCTGATTAACATCACGGGAGTCGACCGTCCGGGTCTGACTGCGGCCATTACCGGCGTTCTGGCACAAGGTGGTGTGAACATTCTCGACATCGGTCAGGCGGTGATCCACGACACCCTGTCGTTTGGCATCCTGGTTGAAATTCCCGATTCCGAGCAAGGCAAGTCCGTGCTCAAGGACATTCTGTTCAAGGGCTACGAGCTTGATCAGCAAGTGCGCTTCACCCCGGTGTCCGAAGAGGATTACCAGCAATGGGTGGGCAATCAGGGCAAGAAACGTCACATCGTCACCCTGCTGACGCGCAAAGTGACTGCCGGGCAATTGCAGGCTGTCAGTTCGATCACTGCCAAATACGGTCTGAACATCGATCACATCGACCGTCTGTCGGGTCGTATGCCGCTCGACACCCCGGCCGACCAAGGCAAGGGCTGCATCGAGTTCTCCGTGCGGGGCGAAGCGGCTGATCCGCAGGCGCTGCGTGCCGAGTTCCTCAGCGTTGCGCAGGAACTGAACGTCGACATCGCCTTCCAGGAAGATTCACTGTTCCGTCGCAACCGTCGTCTGGCGGTGTTCGACATGGACTCGACGCTGATCGAAGCCGAAGTCATCGATGAACTGGCCAAGGCGGCCGGGGTTGGCGAGCAGGTTTCGCAAATCACCGAGCGTGCCATGGCGGGCGAACTGGATTTTCGCGCCAGTTTCAAAGAGCGTCTGGCGCTGCTCAAAGGCCTCGACGTCAGCGTGCTGGACTCGATCGGCGCTTCGCTGCGCCTGACCGAGGGAGCCGAAACCCTGTTCGCTGAACTCAAGCGTCTGGGCTACAAGACCGCGATCCTGTCGGGCGGCTTCACCTATTTCGCCAAGCAATTGCAGGCCAAACTCGGTATCGACTACGTCTTCGCCAACGAACTGGAAGTGGTCGACGGCAAGTGCACGGGCGTGGCGATCGAGCCGATTGTCGATGCGCAACGCAAGGCTGACCTATTGAAAGAACTGGCGCACAAGGAAGGTTTGCGTCTGGAGCAGACCATTGCGGTCGGCGACGGCGCCAATGACCTGCCGATGCTGGCCATTGCCGGGTTGGGCGTGGCGTTCCGCGCCAAGCCGTTGGTCAAGCAGTCGGCGAAGCAGGCGATCTCCACGCTTGGGCTGGATGGCGTGCTGTATCTGCTGGGCTTCCGGGATCGCGACGGGCAGCTCTGACTCTCCAGGGCCAGCGTCGGACTCTTCGCGAACAAACCCGCTCCCACTTTGGAATGCATTTCAAGTGTGGGAGCGGGCTTGCTCGCGAAGGGCGCAACTCGGTCTAAAGCGACTTCCACAACGAATCGAAATCCTCTTCGCTCCCGCCCTGCTGCGCAGCCTCCAGCGAGCGATAGGCAAACTGATTGAAACTGTGCGTACTCGCCACCCGTCGATCCAGTCCGGCGGGGTGTTCCTCGCCCTGGGTGTTGATCAGCACTCTATTGCCTTCCTGAAATGGTAAACGCGGCGCCAGCAAGGTGGCCGGCAAGTCGATCGCGCTGATCTGCGGCAGCAGCAGTCCCCGTAAATAGTGGCTGTGATCGTCCCGCGAGCGCACCAGTTGCAAACCGCACGGTTGTGCATGAGGCGCCACCAGTTCAATGCCCATCTGCGTCCCGCTGCCGAGCACCTGCCGGATCCAGCGAATGACCGCGATGCTCCAACCTTGATTCGTGCTGTCCTGAATCCCGAGCATTTCCCCGGTCTGTAACTCGACGGGGACTTCTTTCGGCCAGCCCAGGCAATAACCACCGGGACTGTGATTGATCACAGGCAGAGCATACGTCGGATAGTGGGGCGTGCTGTCGGTGCTGCTTTCGTCCTCCACCAACTGGTCGTACTGAATTTCTTCGTAGGGCAGAAACTCATCGGCCTTGCTTTGCGGCGCGGCGTCGAACGACTGGCTCCAGCTGTCCTTTTCACCCTGGGTCACGACGCTGCTGAAGTTTGCCACGCGCGCGCCGGGGTGTTTGAGCAGTTCGCTGAACGTGCGTTCGCCACCCAGGTAGAAGTGCAGGGCGCTCATGCCCACGCACACGGTCAGGCTGCCTTGGCCTACGGTGCGCTGAAAACTGCGCTCGGCCGCCTGGCCCCAGGTCGCATGCAGGTGTTGCAAGGTGTCGAAGCTCAGCCCGGCAGGGACGGGCAGCGGCGTCGACGTGTCCTGGCGCTGCAGAAGTGCCTCAATGACATTCACCAGCGGCTGCGGATCGAAGCCGAGCAGTGCGTTTGTCTGCTCATTGCGAAACATGTTGCGATAGCGCGGCCCGGCATCGAGTTCGGCGCTGATCGCAAACAAACCTTCGTCCGGGCTACCGGGATGCAGTTTGAGCAAAGCACTCCACCGTTCGATCACTTCAGCCAGTCGGGCGATCTGGTTCTGCCGCAGTTGATTGCAGCGGGCGCTGCCCAATAGCAGAGCGGCGATGTAAGTCTGTTCCAGGCTCAACTCGGTGGTCAGGCTGGCGAGATCGTCATGCACCTGGCGCTGCTGCAACTGCAATTCACAGGCAATTCGATAGAGCTGATGCAGCTCGAGCCACAGATGCTCCGGCGGCGAACTGTACAACTGCGTGGCGCGCACCCATTGAGCTTTAAGTGCATGGGCTGCCCGTTGCAGGGCCTGGCTGACGAGTGCCGCACGATCCTTGCTGTACTTCGGCACAATGCGTAACACGATCTGTTTGTAGCCGATGGCCAGCTGACCTTGCAGTGTCTGACACAGGTTGCTGATCTTGCGCGAGCGCTCGTCGAGCATGATCGCCTGATGCAGAAAGTGCCGCTCCAGATGCTGGCAGACGAAATACACCTCAGGGCGCAGCAGCTCCAGCAGTTGCAGGCGATTGTCACTGGGGGTGAGCAACAGATTGAGTTCGCCCAGGCCTTGATACAACAGGCGGGCGGTTTCGCCGATGTTGGCTTTGGGCAGGTCGGCGATCCAGCGTTTGAGATCGCGCGGGGTGTGTTCACAGAACGACAGGCGCGTTTGCGTTGGTGTCGGGGTGCGCAATGTCGGTTGGAATCGAGGCTCACTCATGCCATGACCAGCTCCGGAAACGAATGGGGCAATGCCCAAAACTCTAGCAGCTGTGGCCAGGTTCGCGGACTCGTGTGGGTTTTTTACCGTTTGTCTGCTGGCTCGTTGCCATGTCGCAGGCGCTACTAGGCTCTTAGGCGTGCGATCGGATACGCACGGTCGTACGGCCTGTTGCCAATAGCGGGCAGGTCTCTTCATAACTTCAAGGAGATGAGGTTCATGTCTAAATATGTAGTGGCAAATCAGTGGGGCGGCAGTTCGGCCCCTTGGCATCCAGGTGGAGATTGGGTGCTGGGCGCGCGGGACAACCAGAACGTCGTGGCCATCGAGATCAAGTCCGGCGACGACGGCAAAACGTTCACCGGCACCATGACCTACGCCGGTGAAGGCCCCATTGGCTTTAAGGCGCAACGCACAGGCCAGAACCAGTACAACGTCGAGAATCAGTGGGGTGGCAACGATGCCCCGTGGCATCCGGGCGGCAAGTGGGTTATTGGCGGACGGGACAATCAGAACGTTGTCGCGTTGAGCGTCACTTCCAATGATGGAGGGAAAAACCTCAGTGGCACCAATACCTATGCCAACGAAGGGCCAATCGGCTTTCGTGGGCAAATAGAGTAACGGTCCCCTCGAGTCGTATCCGCCCTTTCGCAGACGTGCGAACGGGCGGATCAGTGGCTACATCAGACTCAGGCTTTTGGCAGCGCCAAACCCTGGCCCATCTGCACTGGCGAGCCAGCCGCCAGTTCTTCAGCCCATTTCACTTGATCCGGCCCGAACAGCACAATCGCCGTCGATCCCAGCTTGAAACGGCCCAGTTCGGCGCCTTTTTCCAGATGGATCGGTGCGCGGGCGGCTTCGTCGTAGCGGAAGGTCTTCAGCTCGCGCTTCGGCGGCGTGACCAGACCGGCCCACACGGTTTCGATCGAAGCCACAATCATCGCGCCTACCAGAACAACCGCCATCGGGCCGCGTTCGGTGTCGAAAATGCACGCTACGCGCTCGTTGCGGGCGAACAGCTCCGGGACGTTTTCGGCGGTGGTCTGGTTGACCGAGAAGATCCGGCCCGGGATGTAGATCATTTCACGCAGGGTGCCGGCCAGCGGCATGTGTACGCGGTGGTAGTCCTTCGGCGACAGGTAAATGGTGGCGAAGTCGCCGCCCATGAACGGCGCTGCGTTTGCCGCGTCACCGCCGAGCAGTTCCAGCACGCTGAAACTGTGGCCCTTAGCCTGGAACACCCGACCGTGCTCGATCGGGCCGAGTTGGCTGACGGCACCGTCGGCCGGGCTGAGGATCGCGCCCGGGGTTTCGTCCAGAGGGCGCGCGCCGTCTTTCAGGGCGCGGGTGAAGAACGCGTTGAAGTGCTCGTAGGCGGTCAGGTCTTCGACCAGTGCCTGCGACATGTCCACTTGATAACGCTTGGCGAACCACTGGGTGAACGCATTCTTGAACCAGCGCACGCGGCACTCGGCAATGCAGCCGGCCAGGCGCGACAGCAAATGATGAGGCAGCAGGTATTGGCTGAGGATAAACAGACGCTCTTTCATTAGTTGTCCTTAAAAACCTTAAATCTCGACGGGCGTGTCAGGGTGGTTGCCCCATTCGCCCCAGGAACCGGCGTAGCCCTTGACTCGCGGATAACCGAGGGACTTGGCCACCAGATAAGTGAAGCCCGACCGGTGATGGGTCTGGCAGTGGGTAATGATTTCTTTGTCCTTGGTGATCCCCAGGTCTTCGAGGATCTGCGGCATGTCAGTGCGAATCCGCAGGTTGCGCGCCTTGTCCATGCCCGCGGTCCATTCGAAGTTGACCGCCCCGGGAATATGGCCGGCTTTGGCGGCCAGGACTTTCTCGCCGGAGTATTCCAGCGGCCCGCGTGCATCCCAGATCGCCAGGTCGGCGGCGCCGAGACGGCTTTGCAGGTATTCGCGCGTGGCAGTCGGTCCTTCGTGCAGCGTCAATGCCACCGGGCCACCGGCGGCAGGAGGTACCTGGATCGACATCGGCATGCCATCGGCCAGCCACGCCGGCAGACCGCCATCGACATAGTGGTACTTGTCGTGACCGATCACGTCGAGCAGCCAGATGAAGCGTCCGGCCCAGCCGCCGCCTTCGTCGTCATAGACCACGTAGACCGCGTCCTGGCGATGGCCCAGCTCACCGAACAACGCTTCCAGATCGGCTTTGGCCGGCAACAGTCCCGGCGCCGGTGGCTGGCCGAACTGGGTTCGTTTCGGATCGACAAACCGCGCCCCGGGAATGTGTCCTTCGATGTAGCGGGCGGCACTGGTCAAGTCCACCAGAATCAGGTCGCTTGCCTCGAGCCTGGGGAGCAGGTCGCTCGGTTCGATAACGAGCGGCAAGCCAGAGAAGTCAGACATGTGAGGTCTCCAGAGCACAAAGTGGGGGATTGTAGCGCAGCCTCATCGGCCACGGCTGCTAAAGCTGTGCAGGGCTTTTTCGATGCACTGCGCGGTTTTGCCAAAGGCTTGCACGGTGATATCGGCGAACGGTCCACCGCCCTGATCGGCGACGACGATCATGATCACCCGGCCATTGTTGACCAGTGAGCGCAGGAACAGGTGCTCGCCACGAAACAGCGAGCGCAGGCTTGGCGGCAGCAGGGCAGAGAATTGTCCGTCGTTTTGCGGGTTGATCCGCACCTGCGCCTGTTGCGCGAGCAGCCGTTGCAGGACTTTGCTCTGACTGACCACAAAATTCAGCGCTCCCGCTTCTTTTGGCAGGCCGAAGGTTTGGTGCACGCGCAGATTGGACTGGGTGCGATCTGCCATCAGGATCATCACCCGACGCATGCCGCTGGCGACCAGTGCATCACGGGCGGCGACGGTCAGACTCATGGCATTGGTGAACCGACTCGGCTCGGCCAGCAGTTCGGCGCATTGCCGGCGCCACTGAGTCAGATCTTCGGCGCTCGGGGCGGCGGCCGGGAGCATTCCGGCCGGCAAGCGATGGGTGCCCCACGGCCATAGCAGCGAAACGGCCGGGTGCCACAGATCCGGCATCGCATGGTGACGCGCACTGTTGGCCGCCTGTTGGTGCAATTGCTGCTGCACCTCGTCCATCGAAATTTGCAGATAAAGGCTGGTCAGGTACTGCCAGCGCCTACTGTGCGGACTGTCCCACGCCTGTTGCGCCGACAGCGCCAGCCCGTTGGCCAGCAGTACGGTGTTGGCGGGTTGATTGAGCCAGCGGCGCAACGTCGGATCATCGTCCAGACGATTTTGCTGGCGTAACGGGTGCTCGCTGTCGCGGGCGATACGCAGGACTTTGACCAATTCGCGTCGCTCGCTGAGCAGCAGTTTATAGCCTTGCTGCACCCAGACTGGCAGGTGCCAGGCTTGTACCAGCGCCTCGGCGATTTTCAGCAGGCGCACGCCAAACAATTGCTTCTCGACAGTGCGCGCCGATTCGCCCTTGTGGATAACTCGCAGCTCCCACTCTTCAAGCAACTGCGGATACGTCAGCGCCAGCGGCCACAGCGGCGAGAGAAACAGCAGGCTGCCCCAATGAATGTCCTGCCACAGCCGCGCCAGGCGACTGGCGAAAAAACCGTTGGCCTGTTGCGTGGCGTGCTGGCTGATCATTTGCAGTTGCCGCAGGGCCTTGGGAATCTGCATCTGCGGTTCGGCAGGCAGGCGTGCCAGCAGTTCTTCGGTGCGGGCGAGGCCGAGACGGTTGATCGCCACTTCGAGATTTTCCGCCGGTGTACTCATTGTGCCGTGGGTGTGACGATTTGCCTCACGGATGATGCTCAAGGCCAGCGCCGGGCTGTCCTGCATCAGGTCGGCGATGTCGCGCAGAGAACTGCGGTTGTCACGAATGGCCCGGCACACTTTGTCGTGAGCGTCTTGCGGCACGGGCAGGCGCACGCTATCGAGCCATGTCACCCAGCCTTCAAGGGTGGTCGGTTTTACGTGTGGGACGTTCGTTTCATTAGCCATGTCTGGACGAGATCTTCACTGACTGTAGACGCGCCCGGCATGGGCTAAATTGGCTTTTCGCCTGAACTGGCTATAGTCTGGCGCAGTTTTGCCGATAAGTAGAAGAAGAGATTTTTTAACTTCCGAATATGACCTTGAACCCGACTTAAATAAGTACTTTCTACCTATGGCTAAAATTATCGGCATCATCGTCGTATTCGCGAGCGTGCTCGGCGGATACGTGCTCTCCCACGGCAAGATTGCCGCCCTGATCCAGCCCTTCGAGGTGATGATCATCGGTGGTGCGGCACTGGGTGCATTCCTCCAGGCCAACCCCGGTTACATGACGATGCACGTGCTCAAGAAATCCCTGAGCATGTTCAGCTCGCGTTTCAGCCACACCTTCTATCTGGAAGTGCTTGGCCTGATCTACGAGATCCTCAACAAGAGCCGTCGCGAAGGCATGATGGCCATTGAAGGCGACATCGAAGACGCCGCCGCGAGCCCGATTTTCGCCAAGTATCCGGCAGTCCTTAAAGATGACCGCATGACCGCGTTCATCTGTGATTACCTGCGCATCATGTCCTCCGGCAACATGGCTCCCCACGAGCTTGAAGGCCTGTTCGACATGGAGTTGTACAGCCTGAAAGAAGACCTCGAGCATCCATCCCATGCGGTGAACGGCATTGCCGACGCCATGCCGGGTTTCGGTATTGTCGCGGCGGTACTGGGTATCGTGGTGACCATGGCGTCCTTGGGTGAGGGCGATCAGAAGTCCATCGGTCTGCACGTGGGTGCGGCGCTCGTGGGTACCTTCTTCGGTATTCTCGCGGCGTACGGTTTCTTCGGCCCATTGGCGCATTCCCTGGCGCACGATGCCAAGGAAGAGCTGAACGTCTACGAAGCCATCAAGGCCTCGCTGGTGGCTTCGGCTTCCGGCATGCCGCCATCGCTGGCGGTGGAGTTCGGTCGCAAGGTGCTGTACCCGGCGCACCGTCCAAGCTTTGCCGAGCTGGAACAAGCCGTTCGCGGTCGTTAAGCCATGGAAAATAATCAGCCGATAATCATCAAGCGCGTCAAGCGCATAGCCGGTGGGCATCACGGCGGGGCGTGGAAAATCGCCTTCGCCGACTTCGCCACGGCAATGATGGCGTTCTTCCTGGTGTTGTGGCTGCTGTCCACCGCAACGCCGGAGCAGAAGATCGCCATCGCCGGCTATTTCAAAGACCCGGTCGGCTTCTCTGAAAGCGGCACGCCTTACATCATCGATCTGGGCGGTACACCGACCCTAGCGCCGGAAAACACCCTCAACCCCGAGGTGAAATCCCAGCCGCAACCGGACAAAGTCACCGTCGACACCGATCAGGTCGAAGGCATGGCCGAGCAGGTCGAGAAGGAGCGTCTGGAACTGCTCCTGCAAGAGTTGCAGAACAAGGTCGACGAGAACCCGCAACTGCAGAAGTTCAAGGATCAGATCCTTTTCGAGATCACGCCGAACGGCTTGCGCATTCAGATCATGGACGCCGAGAACCGGCCGATGTTCGACTCCGGTTCCGCACGCCTGAAGCCGTACTTCGAAGACATCCTGCTGGCCATGGCCGACACCATCAAAGCGGTGCCGAACAAGATCAGTATCAGCGGCCACACTGACGCCCAGCCATACATTGGCCGTGGTGATTACGGTAACTGGGAACTCTCGGCCAACCGGGCCAATGCCGCTCGTCGTGCCTTGGTCGCTGGTAGCTATCCGGACGAGCAAGTGGCGCGAGTGGTGGGGTATGCCTCGTCGGCGTTGTTCGACAGGGAGAACCCGTTCAATCCGGTCAACCGCCGCATCGACATTGTCGTGCTGACCAAGAAGGCTCAGGCAGCCATCGAAGGTGCGCAAGGTGCCGAACCGGCGAAACCGGCAGAGCAAGGGCAAAATGGCGCCGCTGCGACGCCGCCGGTCGATCCGAACGCACTGCCGGCGGATCAGCAACCAGTGCCTGCGCACGAGCTGCGTGAACGGTTGAACCTGTTCGACGACGCTGCACCGAAACCGGCCGAGCCGGGAAGTGCGGCGCCGGCGCCGACAGCTCCCCCGGCCACTGCACCGGCCCCCGCGCCGAAGCAGTGACCCCTAAAAAGCCACGGTGACCGTGGCTTTTTTGTCTCTGCCTGCGTCGCATTGACCAATCGCAGTTTTCGCAATCACGGAAGATCAGTTATGGAAAGACTCAAAGCCTATTTTCAGCGGCACGGCCACGCCCCCTTCAAATTTGGTGAGGGGCGGGTCAGTGGTTATATCTCAGCCACGCTCGGGCTGTTGAGCCTGCTCGCGGTGTTGTGCTTCCTGTTTCCCGAGTGGCTCACCACTGCTGAACTGCGCAAGGTCTACGACGAACAGTTTGCGCGTACCACGCTGTTGCTGGGTCTGGTGCTGTCGTTCAGCCTCGGTACCCTGAATATCCTGCTCAACAAACGTAAGCGTCTGGGGATCACCGGGCTGGTCGCGTCCGGGCTGGCGGTATTTCTCGGCGGCACCAACGTGCAGGTCAGTGCAATCGGGCAGACCCCGTACTCGTTGGGTCTGGACTGGTTTGTCCTGGCGCTGCTGATCTCGGCCATCGTGTTTATTCCGCTGGAAAAACTGTATTCCAAGGACCCCGAGCAAAACATTCTGCGACCGCACTGGCGCACCGACCTGACCTACTTTTTCGTCAGCCACATGCTGGTGCAATTCATCCTGATTTTTATCACCGCTTCGTCGAGCTACATCGCCGGTTGGGCCGTGTCGCCGGGCTTTCAGGCCAGCGTGCAAAGCCTGCCGCTGGTGGTGCAGTTCCTGCTCGCGGTGCTGGTGGCGGACCTCGGTCAGTACTGGCTGCATCGGCTGTACCACGTTGTACCTTTTCTGTGGCGCCTTCACGCCGTGCATCACTCCAGCACGCACATGGACTGGCTCGCCGGCTCGCGCGTGCACTTCATTGAAATCCTGCTGACCCGCACTGGCGTACTGGTACCGCTGATGCTGCTGGGCTTCGCGCCGCAGGCGTTGAATGCCTATGTGATTCTGGTCGGCGTGCAAGCCGTACTGGCCCACGCCAACGTGCGCATCAAGGGTGGCTGGCTGAATTACCTGATCGTCCTGCCGCGCTACCACCACTGGCACCACGCCCGGCACAAGGACTACATCTACAAAAACTACGCGATCCACACGCCACTGGTGGACATGTTGTTCGGCACCTTCAAGCTCCCGCCGAAAGAATGGCCGGTGCGTTATGGCGTATTTGGCAAAGAGCTGCCGGGCGGGATTGTGCAGCAGCATCTTTATGCGTTTAAGAGGCCTGAACCGAAGTAAGTCAGGCGCAAGAAGAAGCCGCGATGATCGCGGCTTTTTTACGTGTGTTGAACGGCTGAATGTTAAACAAGGAAATCTCCTCCTGGCGTTAAAGATTCTTCCTACAGCTATCCATTTTTCGTTTTGATAGGGTGCCCGCCAGTTCTCGCGAGCACAAACCAGGGACGGTTTCGACATCGCGCTCTTTTCCTCTTTGCTTAAGGATAAGCGTATGTTCCGGCCGGCCAATGCGGCGCATTT